>CABRIB010000008.1 GCA_902470915.1 uncultured Collinsella sp.
AGATAGGAGTCCGTCTCGTGGGCTCGGAGATGTGTATAAGAGACAGGCTCTCGCCCGTATGTCAAATCGTCGGCATCGCCTTCGACGAACAACGCATCAACCACGTCCCCACCGATGCCCACGACCTGCCGCTACCCAACATCATCAGCGCCTAACCGCCGCCACATCAGCCACGGCTACAGCAGTACCATCGCAGTCTAGTGCTCCTCGCCGGCGCGGGCCAGGTCGTAGGGCGTGGTCTGGTAGACGTAGTAGTTGAGCCAGTTGGTGTAGAGCAGCTGAGCCTGGCTGCGCCAGACGTTACGCGGCTCGGCGGTGGGGTCGTCCCCAGGGAAGTAATGCGCCGGCACCTGAGGGTTGAGGCCGCGCTTCACGTCGCGCTCGTACTCCAGGCGCAACGTGTCGGTATCGTACTCGGGATGGCCAAAGACAAAGAAGCGGCGGCTGTCGGTCGACTTGACAATGTACAGGCCCACCTCGTCGGACACGGCCACAACCTCAAGCTGCGGCTCGGCCTCCACGTCCTCGCGCCGCACATCGGTATTGCGCGAATGCACGGCATAGAAGCGGTCGTCAAAGCCACGGACCAGCGGGCTTTGCGGCTTCACCAGATAATGCTCGAACACGCCACTCGCCTTTGCCGGCAGGTCGTACTTCTGGATACCGTAATGATGGTACAGGCCGGCCTGTGCGCCCCAACAAATGTGCAGCGTAGAGTGCACGTGCGTGGTAGACCAGTCCATGATCTGGCAGAGCTCGGGCCAGTAGTCGACCTCCTCGAATGGCATCTGCTCCACGGGCGCGCCCGTGATAATCAGGCCGTCGTAGTGGATGTCGCGGATGTCGTCGAACGTGCGGTAGAACGTCTCCAGGTGGCCGGCGCTCACGTGCGTGGCCTCGTGCGTCTTGGTGCGCAGCAGGTCCACCTCCACCTGCAACGGCGTGTTGGAGAGTTTGCGCATAATCTGCGTCTCGGTGGCGATCTTGGTGGGCATGAGGTTGAGGATGAGCACACGCAGCGGACGGATGTCCTGGTGCAGCGCGCGGTACTCGGTCATGACAAAGATGTTCTCGCTCTCGAGCTGCGCGGCGGCAGGGAGGGCGTCGGGGATGCGAATGGGCATGGATGCTCCTTACGAGTCAGTTGCAGCTATGGTACAACGAGCGGCCCCATCCGCGCGAGCACATCGCCCAGCGATGCCGTCAGCGGCCCAAATCACCCCAAAAGTAGAGATTAAGGCATGTCCCAAAAATCTACGGCGCTTTAGTCTAGCAAAGTGGCAGCAGGACGCTACAATGGTTCGACGCGAAAAACTCGGCCGAAAGGATACGTATATGTACCAGACGCGTAAGATCGGTGTGGTCGGCCAGGGCCACGTAGGAGCACATGTCGCCAACAGCCTGCTCATGCAGGGCATTGCCGACGAGCTGTACCTGTGCGATATCAACGAGGCCAAGGTGACGTCCGAGGTCCAGGACCTGCGCGACTCCCTTTCGTTTGTCCCGTACAACACCAAGATCGTCAACTGCTACGACCACTACGAGGAGCTGGCCTGCTGCGACGTCATCGTCAACGCCGCCGGCAAGGTCGCGCTGGCCGCCGGCAACCGCGACGGCGAGCTGTTCTTTACCACCGACGCCGCCCGCTCCTTTGCCAAGCGCATCGTCGACGCCGGCTTCGACGGCATCTTCGTGAGCATCTCCAACCCCTGCGACGTCGTGTGCACCGAGCTGTGGCACCTGACCGGCTACGATCCCAAAAAGATCATCGGCTCGGGCTGCGGTCTGGACTCCGCCCGCCTGCGCACCGAGATCTCCAAGAAGGTCGGCGTGAGCCCCAAGTCCATCGACGCCTACATGATCGGCGAGCACGGCTTTAGCCAGCTGGCCGCCTTTAAGGCTGCAACCATCGCCGGCAAGAGCCTCAACGAGCTTCAGGCCGAGAACCCCGACAAGTACGCCTTTGACCACATGGAGGTCGAGGAGCTCGCGCGCAAGGGCGGCTATGTGACCTACCAGGGCAAGCAGTGCACCGAGTACGCCGTCGCCAACTCCGCCGCGCGCGTCTGCGCCGCCGTGCTGCACAACGAGCACGCCGTGCTTTCCGCCTCCACGCTCATGACCGGCCAGTATGGCGAGGAGGGCATCTTTACCTCCCTGCCGTGCGTGATCGGCGCCAGGGGCGTCGAGGAGGTCTACACGCTCGACCTATCCGAGTACGAGCTCGAGGGCTTCCACAAGAGCTGCCAGCACATTCGCGACAACATCGCCCAACTCGACTGGTGGGACGCCGAGGCCTACGACGCAAAGTAGGCCGCTGGCTGCCGCAACCTTGCGAATCTAAGCGCGATACTAAGCGGGCCGCGCCGGAAATCCCCGGCGCGGCCCGCTTTTTACGCACGCTGTTCACTTGCGAATCGAAGGTGAATGCTTTTCCCGGTACCTAGTACTGCTCGATGCCCATGTAGCGACGAACCTCGGGGCTGTGGTCGAAGACCTTGCCGCGGGCGGCGCGCAGCTCGCAGCTCATGTTGTAGAAGAAGATCGGCTCCAGGAACGAACGCACGCTGGCAGGCACCTCGCCCACGCCGTACTCAAGCGCGTCGAGCACCATGACTGTATCGGTGTGCGTGCTGAGGAACGCAAGTGCGCGCTCCTCCATGGGGCGACACTCGCCCGATCCGAGCTGCACAAAGTAGAACACGCCGGGCTCGGTGGCCTCGAACGGGCCGTGGAAGTACTCGCCGGAGTGGATGTAGCAGCAGTGCTGCCACTGCATCTCCATGAGCGAGCAGATGGCCATGGCGTAGGTCTGGCTAAAGTTGGGGCCAGAGCCCAGGATATAGAAGAACTTGTGCTGCTGGCAGAGCTCGGCAAAGCGGGCGCCCAGCTCGGCGTTGACCTTCTCGCGGGCGGCGGGCAGCAGCGCATCCATCTTCTTGAGGCCCTCGTACATGTCGGCAAGCGCCTCGTAACCCTCCTGCTGGTCGAGCAGCTCGGCAGCGATCAGAGCGCCGATGCCCTGCGGCACCTCGGCCTGCGGCACGCCCTCGCCCCAGGGGTAGACCCAGGTGGTCCACTTGCCGTTGTCGATCTTGGAGCCCTCGCAGTCGGTCATGGCGACGACCTCGGCACCGGCGGCCAGCGCCATCTCGCAGCCGTCGACGACCTCCTGCGTGTTGCCGCTGTGGCTGCAGGCGATGACGAGCGACTTCTCGCCAAGACTCTTGGGAGCCATCAGGCAAAACTCGCGTGCCGTGTAGACTGTCGAGGTAAACGTGGTGGCCTCGCGCTTGAGCAGTTCGTTAGCCGGCATCAGGTCGATCATCGAACCGCCGCAGGCGATCCAAAAGACGTTCTCGATCTTGCCCTTGCGCTCGATGACTTCCTGAACCAGATCATATGCGTTCATCCTGATGTTCCTCCTTGTGGGGTGGCTTTGAGCGACGGCAGCTCGTACCTGCTGTCGTTCTATGTTGTCCTATTTATAACACGCGTAACAACGCCCGTGAAGTCATCTCGGCAAATTTGTTCTATGTTGTTCTATCTGTGGACGTTAGATGTCGAAGACGTAGCGCGAGCCCACAATCTTTTGGCGACCGAGCAACAGAGGGTGCCCACCGGCGTCGGTAAAGTAGGCCTCCATATAGAAGAGCGGCTCACCGACCGGCACCTCCAGCAGCGGGGCCGTTTGGGCATCGGCAAGCGCAATCTCCACGGTGCAGGGGTCGGACTTGAGCGGCGCGCGACCCGAATGCTCGGCAACGAGCGCAAAGATGGAATTGTCCGTGAGGTTCTTGTCGGCAAGCGTCTGCAGATAGGGATGGTCGGCGAGCACAAAGGCGTTGTTCTCAAGCATGACAGGGATGCCGTCGGCTGTGCGCACGCGTTCGACCACGATAAGCTCGCAGCCGGGCTCCACGCCAAAGAACGCCGCATCCTCGTGCGTCGCTGCGACCACCGTGCGCGACACCAGACGCGCACCCGGCACCATGTCGTTGGCAGCACAACCCTCAGTAAAGCTCTGGACGTCACCCTTCTGGCGAATCTTGCGCTTGAGCTTGGGAGCGCACACAAAGGTGCCCCTCCCCTGCTGGCGGTTGAGATACCCCGCACGCGACAGCTCCTCGATGGCGCGACGCACGGTGACGCGCCCCACGCCGTAGGACTTCGCGAGCTCCATCTCGGAAGGAATGCGCGAGCCGGCAGCGTACACGCCGCGCGCGATCTCGCCCTTTAGGTCGTCCATGACCTGCTGGTACAGCGGCACGGCGGACACGTCAGTACGGTCGGTCTTGCTATCGAAAGCCATCGTTACGCTCCATCCCGCGCATGCTCGGACTCAAATTCTACAATCGCCGCCATAAACTGCTCGCCAAAGGCGTCGGCCTTTTTCTCGCCGATACCGTTGACCTGGATCAGCTCGTCGCGTGTCTGAGGGCGCAGACGGCACAGGCCGCGCAGGGCCTTGTCGGAGAAGACCATGTACGGCGCCATCTCCAGCTCGGTCGAGATCTCCTTGCGCAGGGCACGCAGACGCTCGAACAGCTCGGCATCGTCGCCAACGCGCGGGCGCTGCTCCAGCTCGGCCTCCTCACGCAGCAGATCGACGGCGCGGCGGGCGCGGGCCGAGGCCTTGCGCTTGGACGCGCGACGCTTAACGGTAAAGGCAAACGCCTCGTCCTCGACCTCGCCGGCACGCGGACCCAGACCCACGACCGGGTACTGCCCCTGCGAGGTTGCCAAATAACCGCGGCCGCACAGCTGCCCGATGATGTCCTTAATGCGCCCGACTGATTCGCTCGACAGCTCACCATAGCCGCGGTCCTCGTCCAGATGCATCTGGCGAATGCGCTCGGTGTTGCCGCCGTGGAGCACATCGGCGATCAGCGACTTGCCAAAGCGCATGGGACGCGTGGCCACATAACGCACGGCGGCGCGGGCCATATCGGTGACGTCCTCGACCTCGAACTGCGTGAGGCAGTTGCTGCAGTTGCCGCAGCCCTCGGCGTCGTCTGTCGTGCCACCCGCGGCGGCTGTTGCATGCTCGGCCGCGGCCTCGTCGCCAAAGTAGCGCAGCATGTATTCGCGCAGGCAGCCGGTGGTATTGCAGTAGCCCTCCATCTGGCTGAGCAGACGATAACGGTTTTGGAGCGCCCATGCGCGCTGCTCGTCATCGAGCGCCTCGTCGGCCGCATCGCCACGGTCGATCAGAAAGCGGCGCATGCGAAAATCGTTGCCGTTCCACAGCAAGTGGCAGCTGGCCGGGTCGCCATCGCGGCCGGCGCGACCAGCCTCCTGGTAGTAGGCCTCGATGCTCTCGGGCACGTTGTTGTGGATCACGTAGCGCACGTTGGGCTTGTCGATGCCCATGCCAAAGGCGTTGGTGGCAACCATCACCTGAATGTCGTCGTCGATAAAAGCGCGCTGGCTTTGCCGGCGGGCGTCGTTGCCCATGCCGGCATGGTAGCGGCCCACGCGAATGCCGCTGGGGCCCAGTGCCTCGGCAAGCTCCGCGGCCAGCGCGTCGACCGTCTTGCGGGTCGAGCAATACACGATGCCGCTCTCGCTCGAATGCGCGATCACGTAGTCGCGCACCCAGGCGGTCTTGGCCTTGTCGCCCATCTCCTCGCAACCAAAGTAGAGGTTCTTGCGATCGAAGCCCGTCACTACCGTCGCGGGATTTTGCAGGCCGAGCATCTGCTGAATGTCCGCGCGCACGCGCTCGGTCGCCGTGGCGGTAAACGCCGCCACGATCGGGCGCCGCGGCAGCGAATCGATAAACTCGCGAATCTGCAAGTAAGCGGGACGGAAATCCTGGCCCCACTGGCTCACGCAGTGAGCCTCGTCAATGGCCACGAGCGGAACGCCAATGCCGCCTTCGGCCGCAGCTTCCTGCGCAAAGGCCAGAAAGCGCGGCTCGAGCAGGCGCTCGGGCGCCACATACATAAGCTGATAGCGGCCCTCGCGCGCCCGCTTGAGCACGGTGTTTTGCTGGGCCGGAGTAAGACTGGAGTTGAGATAGCTGGGGCGCGCACCCGCCGCGAGCAGCGCGCGGGTCTGGTCCTCCATAAGCGACAGCAACGGGCTCACCACAAAGGTGATACCAGGCAGCATGAGCGCGGGCACCTGGTAGCAAATGGACTTGCCGGCGCCTGTGGGCATAACGCCGAGCGCATCGCGGCCGGCAAGAATCGCATCCACCATGCGGTCCTGCCCCGGGCGAAACGAGGTGTAGCCAAAATAGGCGCCGAGCGTGTCGAGCGCCATCTGCTGCATGCTATCGGTCATGGTTTCCTAACGTCCAAGTCATCTGCCGCCGATTATACGCCGCCACGCGGACCGGCGTCGCCCGGCCGCCGCCCAGACTAGTCGTTGGGGACGTTCTTAAACGACTAGTCAAACAAGAACGTCCCCAACGACTAGTCATTTAAGAACGTCCCCAATGACTAATCTCTTGATAAACGCGGAAACGCCGCTGGTTGAGCATAAGCCAGCGAAAACGCCCCTAAGCGAGCAAGGTGACGTGAAAGAGGAGGGAAGCGTACTTCGGTACGCGACCGACGATTGAACGTCAGATTGCCGCTTAGGGGCGTTTGCAGCGTCGACTGGTCCGTCGTTCGTTAGAACGGCGGAACCAAAGGCGCAGCGTCGAGCCGTTACGCGGTTTGGTAAAACCGCGTAACTTACATCACCATAACGTAGCGCGATCCCACGTAGTACTGCTTACCCATCAGGACCGGCTCGCCATTGGGGCCGATAAAGCCGGCACGCAGGTTGAGCAGTGGATCGTGCGGAGCAATGCCCAACTCGGCCGCCTGCTCGGTATTGGCACGAACGGCCTCGACCGTGCGGTAGCCAACCGAGACAATCGGCGTTCCGCCAACACGCTCGACCTCGGCAAAAATCGACTTGTCCTCAAGATCGGCCGTCAACAGCTCACGGTAGGCGTCAAACGGCACAAAGATGTTCTCCTCAAAAATGGGCTCGCCGTCGGCCGTACGCACGCGCTTGATGTGCAGCAGCAGCGCGTCCTTCTGCAGGCCAAAGAACTCCATCTCGTTTTGACGTGCCGGCACAATCTGGCGATCGACCACATGCGCGCCCGCCTTCATGTCATTATCGGCACACAGCGCGGTAAACGTCTGCAGCGTCGAAGCGTGGAACTGGCGGTTGATGTGCGGCGTGGAGACAAAGGTGCCACGGCCCTGCTGCTTAACCAGGTAGCCATCGGAGCACAGCTCCTCGACGGCGCGGCGCACCGTAATGCGGCTCACGTCGTACTGCTCGGCTAGCTCAAGCTCGGACGGAATACGCTCCTTGGGTGCATAAACACCTTTCTCGATCGCGTCCTTGATTTCGTCATAAATCTGCTGGTAAAGCGGTGCATTTTTGGGCGTAGGCATATCTAATCACTCTTATTGGAATATCGAAATAACTAATACGTATATAACGTCTAGTTTCATGTTACCTCATATTGATAAAACGATACACCCTCCTTACCAAAAAGCGACAGCTTCATTTTGGTAGGTTTTATCTGGGCAAACGAAGGCCTCCCGAAAGCAGCGAGGCTTTCGGGAGGCTCAAGCGGACAGGATTGCGCCAGGCCGGCAAAATGCCGGTACCCTACTTGCCGTCGTCCTGCTGCAGGCTGTCCTGCTCGCTGAGGCGCGCCTGCCTGCTGGCCATGCGCGCGGGCTTGTCGGGATCGGGTACGGCCGTGGGCATGGGCTCGTCGACATGACCGCCCCACCAGCCGCCCACAAAGTTGAGCGTGTGGAACACATTGATCACGGCGCCGGGATCAATGTCACACACCAGCTTGATAATGTCCTGACTCTCGTAGGTCGAGACAACGGCGTGCAGCAGATACATCTTTTCGCGGCTGTATCCGCCGATGACCTCGGCACAGCTAATGCCATGCTGAAAATGGTCAACATAGGCGGTCATGACCTCGTCTGCCTTACGCGTCGTGATCTGCAGCGTCACGCGGTCGTAACGACGATAGAAACTGTCGATGGTCTTGGTCGAAATAAACTGGAACACGATGGAGTACGCCGCCTTGTCCCAGCCAAACATAAAGCCAAAGATCGCCAGGATAAAGCAGTTGAAACCAAAGATGACGCCCCAGATGGTCTTGCCCGTGTGGTTGGAAACCCACAGCGCGATAAAGTCGGTGCCGCCAGTGGATGCGCCGGACTTAAGCGCGATGGCAGCGCCCAGACCCGAGACCACGCCGCCAAAAATGATGAGCATGATCTTGTCGCCCAAAAACGGCGCGAAGTGAAAGACGTTGAGGAACAGCGATGAGAGCACAACCTGCATCATCGAGAAGATGACGAAGCGCTTGCTAATGCCGCTCCAACATAGGAGCGCCACGGGGATGTTGAGCGCGAGCATACCGAGCGAGATGTCGATATGAACGCCGCCGAGCGAGGTAACGCGATCGAGCAGGACAGCGACGCCGGTGAGGCCGCTCGGAAGCAGGTCGGCGGGCCGAATGAATGCCTGGATCAGAAATGTCTGGAGAACGGCGGAAATTGTGACCGCCACTGCAGTAATGGCGCGGCGGACGATGGTGAGACGGCCGAGCACGAGCACGCGGTCCGTGAGCTGATTGATGGCGTTCGCCACGTAGGCTCCCTTCGAAGGCAGATGTGGTTGTGGGGCATGCCCGCGATTGCAGCATGGAGCATACGGGGGCGCTTCAATTCACCCTCCCTCGACAACCAAAGCGGGACCAGCAACCCCCACGACCAAAGGCCCAAATTACAAGTGAGTAGACTTTTTACGATCTGCCGAGCACACCCAAAACCGCCACCCCTGTGACCTGCGGTTTTACAAAGGAAGATATGCATTGTGCTCGACCTGCGCCAAAAAGTCTACTCACTTAGCCCGAATCGAAGCCAAACGGATCAAAATAGAAACCAAATTGAGCCAATCCACCGCAAAAAACGTTTGAACCCGTGCTTCTCGCGGCGGATTGACACTACAAAGCGGCCAAAATGTCGGTCAGATTATCGATAACGGCATCGGCTCGCGATTGATCGAGGTTAACGCCCTCGTGCGGACGCAGGGCCAGGACGTGGGCACCGGCTCGCTTGCCGGCCTCGATGCCCATGGGCGAGTCCTCGATCACCAGGCACTCGGCGGGCTCCACGCCCAGCGTTTCCATGGCGCGCAGGTAGATCTCGGGGTCGGGCTTAAACGCACTGCACTCGTGGCCGCTGATGGTGTAATCCAGCACATCGGCAATGCCAGCGATCTCCACCAGCTCGTCAATCAACTCGCGATAGGACGAGCTCGCGATGGCGCACTTCACGCCGCGCTCGTGCAGCTCACGCATCACCGGCTCCGTCTGCTCGTTGAGCAGCTCGGCATACGGAACGGGATGGTCCGGGCTATAGACCTGCTTGTACTCCACGCGCAGACGCTCGCGCAGCTCAACATCGTCGGGCACCAGCGCCTCCCAAATGGCAGGCTCGTTAGACCCCGAAAGATCGGGGATCTCGTCAAAGTGGAAGCCCTTCTCCTCCATAAACGCCACGCGACGACGGTTGTAGAACCACTCGGTATCGACCAGCACGCCGTCCATGTCAAACAGCACTGCCTTGATCATACGCATCTCCTCCCACCTGCCAAAAAGGGACAGGTTTATTTTGGTAGGTTTTATCTGAGGTTTTGTGGCGCGACGGATACGCCCTCCCCAGAGCAAAAAAGGGGACGGGGCGCAAACCCCATCCCCTTTCAATCAACCCGTAAGGTTTACTTACTTGTGATTAGTAGGAAAGCTTCCACATGTAGCGACGCATGGTCAGCGGGTGCTGACGGGCCTCGGCGATCTGGTTGCCGTACTCGCGCATAACGGCGAGGTGCAGCAGCGGGTTGAAGTAGGTGACGACGCTCGCGGGCACGGCGTCAGCCAGGCCGTAGTCCTTGGAGTCGATCAGAGCGACCTTGGCGCCCATGCGCTCAAGGAAGGTGAGGGCGCGGGCGTCCATCGGACGGGTGGCGCCATCGGACATGAAGAAGACGTAGGGCTTACCCTCGGTGGAAACCTCGAACGGGCCGTGGAAGTACTCGCCGGTGTTGTAGGCGGCGGCGTCGATCCACTGCATCTCGGTGAACAGGAAGGCGGCGTGAGAATAAGCCATCTTCTCGGAGGCACCGGAAGCCATGAAGTAGATCATCTTGTCGTCCTTGAAGTCCTCAGCGAACTTCTTGGCGAGCTTCTTGCAGTGCTGAGCGGCGTTCTCGCACAGGTCGAAGATGTTGGTGAGGCCGGTGATCATATCCTCGTAGTGATCATAGCCCTCGGTCTGCTGAAGGATCTCGAGAGCGAGAGCGATGGCGTAGCCAGGCTTCTCGGCCTTGGCGGCATAGTTGGCGTGGAAGCCGTGGACGATGACGTGGTCGGCGTCGACGGTCAGAGCGGAGCCAGCCTTGTTGGTGAGGGAGACGACCGGGCAGTTGTGCTTCTTGGCGGTCTTGTTGGCCTCGACGGTCTCGGGCGTGGAGCCACCGAGGGAGCAGGTGATCACGAAGGTGTGCTCGTTGACCCAGGAAGGCGTGTCGTAGTTGAACTCGTTAGCGGTGAAGATCTGAACGTTCAGCTTGTCCGTGTTGTTGGCCAGGAAGTACTTGGCGGGGTAAAGGTCGGACATGGAAGCACCGCAGCCGACGAAGGCGACGCTGTGGATCTCGTGGTTGGACAGGACGTCAGCGACGATCTGCTTAGGGAGGTTAAGGTCGATCTCGTACATCTGACACATTCCTTTCGATTTTTGCGGCGCCACATTGCCGGACGCTCGCAGGGTTACCGTAGTTTGGACCGAATCGCCGGCCCGTTGAGGATGCGACAAAGGGGCTGTCCCATTGTCACGCATAGGGATGGAAGCCTGCCTGGGGTATGGGATGCCAGGCAGGCCCCCGGGGGAAAGCGGTTAGGCGCTTGGCCGCGACTAGGCCAGGATGCCGGCCGCGGAGAGGGCGATGCCGCCCACGATGGCGATCACGAGAAGCCAACCGGTGTTGACGTTCTTCTTGATGAGCCAGTACATAAGGCCGGTGAGGCCAAGGGAAATCATCTGGGGCATCATGCCGTCCAGGATGTCCTGGATAACGACGGTGCCCTCAGCGAACTGCAGCGGGGTGGTGGCGCCAATCAGCGTAGCGATCATGCCGCCCACGGACATAAGACCCACGATGCCGCAGACATACATGAGCTTCTCCATGAGGTCGCCGCCCTGAAGCTTGCTCAGGTACTCGTGGCCGCCCTGATAGCCCATCTTGGCTGCGAACCAGGTGATCAGCACAGAGGGGACGATGGAGATGAGCATGGCCAGGATCGGGCCCATGATGGAGCCCTGCTGAGCCAGCTGAACGCCCAGGCCAAAGGCGATAACGCGGATGGTGCCCTGGAAGAAGGAGTCACCGATGCCGGAAAGCGGACCCATAAGGGAGGTCTTGACCGCGTTGATCGAATCGGGATCGAAGTTTTCGGGATCCCTGGCGTACTCCTCCTCCATGGAGGCGGTGAGGCCTAGGATGAAGGCGCTCGTCTGCGGGGTGCAGTTGTAGAACGCCATGTGACGGTGGTAAGCCTCTTTCTTAGCAGCAAGCTGCTTGGGGTCGGACTCATCCGGATAGAGGCGATCGAGCGTGGGAACCATACCGTAGAGGAAGCCCATGTTCATCTGACGCTCGTAGTTCCAAGAGGCCTGGATGGCCCAGGAGCGCCAGAAGAACTGGCTGACCTTCTTGTTCAGGGACACGTCCTTGGTTGCGGTTGCCATAGTGTGTTCCTCCTTAGTCTTCGTCGTCTTCGAGCGGATCGTAGTCGGAATCGACACCGGCGGCTGCATGGGAACCGTTGAACTTGAAGCCCATGAAGACGACAGCCAGGCACACACCGATCAGAGCGACCGCGATGACGGACAGGTTGAGGTAAGCGGCGAGCAGGAAACCGATGAACAGGAACGGAGTCATACCCTTCTTGATCATCATGGTGAGCAGCAGGGCCAAGCCGTAGGCGGTCATGATCTTGGTCGAAACGTTAAGACCAGTGGACAGCCACTCGGGAACCATGTTGACGATGGCCTGAACCAGGTCGGTGCCAACAAAGACGGCGAGGAAGATCGGCAGGAAGTACATGACGGCGTACAGACCGGAGCCGGCGCAGATGTGCATACGGTAGGCGGTCTTGAACTTTCCGTTATCGATCGCGCTATCTGCCACATGGGTGAGGGCGGCGATGATGGAACGGAACACGATGCCGAGGAGCTGACCCAGGACGGCGACCGGGATGGCGATCGTCATGGCGGTCTCGGCGGAAGCATCGGTCAGGCACGCAAAGGCAGCGGCCACGATGCCGCCCAGGACCATATCGGGCGGAACGGCGGCGCCGACCTGCACCAGGCCCATGGACACGAGCTCGACGGCGGCACCGACGGCAAGGCCGGTGGGCACATCGCCCAGCAGCAGACCGACGAGCGTAGCGCCAACGAGGGGCTGCTCGAAGTTAAGACGACCGAGCAGGCGGGAGTCCCACATGCAGAACACGCCGACGAGGCCGACGAGCACCGCACTGATGAACGTATTCATACCCTTCTCCTTTCAGTCAGGCAAAAGCCTGGTTGATTACAGCTTGGCGTCGATGTCGACGCTCTGATACGTGGGGGTCTGCTGGACGTAGAGCTTGATGCCCATGTCGAGCAGCTGGTTGACGTCGGCCTTCTGGGTGGCGTCGAGGAAGACGGAGCTGTCCTTGCCGCCGACCTGATCGGCACCGTCGTGGTTGGCGGTGGCGCCCAGGTTGATGGCGTCGAGCTTGTAGCCCTGGCAGAACTGCAGCATCTCGGCAGTGTTGCCAAAGACGAACATGACGCGCTCGCCGAGGGTGTTAAGCTTGTCCATCTTGGCGAGGGCACGCTCGACGGTGAAGACGTTCAGGCGCACGCCCTGGGGCTTGGCCAGCTTAAGAGCGCCCTTCTTGATGTCATCGTTGGCGGCGGCGTTGTCGACGACGATGATGCGCTCGGCCTGGACCTTGGTGGTCCAGGTAAAGACGACCTGGCCGTGCAGCAGGCGGTAGTCAAGACGCGCGAGCACGATCTTGGCGGGGCCGGAGCTGTGACGGGGTGCCTTGGCCTTCTTAGTGGGGGCCGCGGCAGCCTCGACCGGTGCGTTAGGGTTGGTCAGACCGGTGCGGGCCTCGTTGATGAGGGCCGCGAGCTCGGCACCCTTGATGGGGGCGGGGCTCATAGCGAGCGTCAGTGCCAGCGGAATGTTGAAACCGCTTACAACCGTGAACTTCGTGCCGTTCTTGGAAAGCTCGACCATGTTGTTGTTGACCGAGCTGCCGAGCATATCGGTCAGCACATAGACGGTGTCGTCCGCGTTGAACGTGGCGATCATAGCCTCAACCTTATTGGTGATGGGCTCCTTGTCGTCACGAGCAAGCGACACGACGTGGACGTTCGACACGTCGCCGAGAACCATCTCGAGCGTGTCTTTAGCGCCTGCGGCCAGGCCGCCATGAGATGCGAGAATGATCTGATTCATCTTGCCTCCTCCTTTTCGTTATGGTCATTATAACGTCTTATACGTTGCTTATATTGCTAATTAGTATAAAGACCGTTCGCGGGTGAAAATCGACCGTTGACGGGTTTAACGTACTTGAAACGTTGGAGCCGGGCAGGCCGGCGCTGGCTGGATAACCCCAGATCAGACGCCTCGCCAATCCCCTATCGCACAAAGTACCAGGGGCTTTCCTGCACGGTGGGCTCCAGCGCGATGCCGGTGCGCTCCTTAAACAGATCCATGTCCTGAGATTTTTCGGTCCACCACGCGTTGGGCTTAAAGGTCATGCTCTCAATGACATGACCGACAAACACACTGTTGCGCAGCTTGGAGAAGTCGGTGTTCATAATCAGGATGGACGCGAGCACCAGCACGATGCCCAGGACTTTGATCGCGCCGGCGGGCTCGGCGTAGACACCAATGCCCAGCAGTACGGTGACGACCGTCTCGAATGACATTACGACGGGAACTTTCGACGTCTCGAGCCCCATGGACAGACCCTGCATATATAAGATGTAGGCCACAGCTGTGGGGATGAGTCCAAAGCCAAGGAACAGCAGCAGCAGCTGTGGCGACATTGCCGCGGCGACATCCGGCCACGGAGCCGCGATAGCCGCCATAACCGCACCGCCAAAAACAAAGCCCCAAAACGTGACAGCCAGCGGGTGGACTGTCTTGGTTGCTATCCGGCTAAACACCGCGAGCGACGCACCACAAAGGCCTGCAATCACGCCCGACGTGACGCCCCAAACCGAAAAATGGAAACCGGAAAGGTCGCCATTGGTCACTGCAAGCACGCAGCCAACGATGTTAAAGACAATGGCAACGAGCTTGTTGGGGGTCACGTCCTCGCGATAAAGCACGCGGCCGAGCACGACACCAAACACCGGCGAGGTGTAGAGCAGCACCGAGGCCGTGGACATGCCGACCTCGCCCATGCACTCGTAATAGCAGGTGTTGGCGGCGGCCAGACCGACGATACCGACAAGCGCGCAGGGGACGAGCTCTTTGGGGCTTGCCTTGAACAGGGCCAGCGGACCCTGAGCCACGGTAGACCCCTCACCCGGACGGCAGCCCATAATCATCAGGACCGGTGCCAAGATAAGCGCTCCGACCAACAAGCGAAAGGCAGCCATGCTCTGGGACGAAACGCCCATGGCCGAGATGCCGTTTACAAAGATTCCGATGCTGCCCCACATAAGCGCGGCGACCAGCACCAGCACATAGCCCAGATTGCTTTTCTTCAACGCAGCCTCCTCGGTATTGTTTCCAATATGTTTCACACTACGTTATAGTCGTTATATACATTTTTCAAGACACAAATCGCCGAACGGAAAAATCTGCTCGCCCACACACTCATTGGGTAGTCATTGGGGACGTCCCCAACGACTAGGACTGTCCCCAACTGCCGGCAGAAAAGGAACGCCCCCAAGTGCCACATCTGGACCAAGGCGACGCCGATGCTTTGGCAGCGTCAGCGAAAACCCGCCAGAGCGAGCAAGGTGCCTTGAAGCGAAGCGGCATTGACCTTCTGGTCATGCCGCTGAAGCTGAAAGGCAGATTGCCGCTCTGGCGGGTTTGCAGCGTCGAGCCGTTACGCGGTTTGGTAAAACCGCGTAACTAATACTCAAGCTTCCACATGTAGCGGCGCGTCATGTAGTCCTTGTGGGTGACGGCAGAGAGTGCGCGCATGTACACGTTGTTGAGGATCGGGGCGAAGATCAGGTGGTTGAAGTACTCGCTCACGCTGTCCTTGATGTCGTTGAGGCCGAGCTCCTTGGCGTCGAGCTGATAGACGCGCTCGCCACCGTACTGGTTGACGAAGCGGATGCCGCGCTCGTCGTTGCAGCGGCTGCGACCGACGCTGATGAGCTGGAACAGCGAGGTGCGCTTGTCTAGGATCTCGAAGGGGCCATGGAAGAAGTCGCAGGTGTTGATGGTGCAGGAGTCGATCTGCAGCATCTCCTGCACGTTGCAGATGCTAAAGACGTAGGCGGCACCAAAGAGCGGACCCTGAGCCATCACGTTGATGCAGGGCTTGTCGGCGTTCTGCTCGGCCCACTTGGCAGCGAGCGGACGGGTGTACTCGACGGCCTTGCGATAGATGGGGTCGACCAAGTCAAACGCGGCCATAGCGGTCTCGTACTCGGCATAGCCCTCGGTCTGCTGCGTGAGCTCCATGGCGATCATGGTCACGACGGCGGAGTTGGTGCGGCCCATGCAGGACTCGTCGACGGCCAGGCTGTCGTACTGGATCTTGTAGTCGCAGACCTCGGTGAGACCGGACTCGTCAACATAGATGGCGATGGTGCTGGCGCCGTGGTCCTTGGCGACCTGGGCGGCGACGATGGTCTCCTTGGTGCCGCGCATGGACACGACGACGGCCAGGGTGTTCTCGTTGACGTAGGCCGGGGTGGCGTGCACGAACTCGTTGCTGGTGTAGCTGGAGCTCACGACCTGCGTGGCCTCGTGCTCCATAAAGTACTGGGCAGGATAGTTGCCGCCGTTGGATCCGCCAGCGCCAATCCACACGACGCGCTTGATGCCGCCCTTGTCTGCCTTGTCAGCCAAAACCTGGGAGACGACATCCTTAACCTGTTCCTGAGTAGTCATCGTGCATCAGCCTTTCTTCTCGTTTGATGCTCTCGATGGCATACAAGTTACATACATGTTTTGGTTATGTCGACTAGTTGTATGCTATATTAGTCTTAGAAATTTTGCTGGTAAGGTTTTCGGCAATCCATTACCAGCGGTTTTGTTGTCATGTTGGATACATGCTTGGTTCGGTAAGCATACAGGTTAGATACAGGTTGATCGAATGAGCACTTCGTCGAAAAAGAACTTGGCCCAATACGAACGCTTGGCGGGTACGCTGCGCGACCGCATCGCCGCCGGCACCTACGCTCGTGGAGACAAGCTGCCGTCCGAGATGGAGCTCATGGACGAATCGGGCCTGTCGCGCAGCACCGTGCGCCACGCGCTTAAGGTGCTCGTCGATGAGGGCCTGGTTCGCACCGAGCGCGGGCGCGGTGCCTTTGTGGCCGACACGCCGGCGCTTCACGAGAACAACCTGGTGTTTTCGAGCTACACGGCACAGGTCCAGGGCCAAGGCATGAAGCCCACCACGCGCACCGTGGACTCGGGCTTTGCCAAGGCCGCGGGCAATGTGGCCAAGTTCTTCGATGCCGCCGCGGGCAGCAAGCTCGTCAAACTTGTCCGCCTGCGCTACCTGGACGACGCGCCGCTGTGCCTGGAGACCACCTACCTGCCGCCAAGCTTCGAGACGCTCATCGATCGCGATATCAACGGTTCGCTCTACGCCACGCTGCGACAGGAGTTCCATCGCGCACCGGCGCAGGGGCATAAGACCTTTGAGGTGTGCTATGCCTCGCAAAACGAGGCGTTTTTGCTCAACGTCGAGCGCGGGCAGGCGCTGATCCTAATCACCGACTACGTCTACGACACCGACGGCCGCCCGCTCCACGTCTCCAAGCGCATCCAACGAACCGACCGCGCCAAATACACCGAGCCCATCGGCTAACCTGCCAAAATAAACCTGTCCCTAAATGGTAGGTTTGGGGAGGTCGGGGAACCAGGTTGGTTTGGGTTGGTTGGGGACGCGTTCGGCCAGGACCAGCTCCATCCAGCACATGTCGTACCAGCGGCCGAACTTTTGGGCGCAGCGATCGAAGGCGCCCACCAGGCGATACCCCATATGGGCATGGAAGTCCTGGCTGTTGTGCGTCAGGTACTCGTCGTCCTTGTCGTGCGGCACGGCGATGAGCGCGCACATGTTGGTAATGCCCATCGCGATCAGGCATTGCTTGAGCGCGTCGTGCAGCTTGCGGCCCAGCCCGCCATGGCGCACATCGCGCGACAGGTAGATCGACGTCTCGACCGACCAGTCGTAGGCCTCGCGGCTATTGAGCGGGCTCACATAGGCATAGCCCACCGGGCGGCCATCGAGCTCCATCACCAAGTACGGATAGCGCTCAAGCGTCTTGGCGATGCGCCCGGCAAACTCCTCAACGCTCGGTACCTTGTATTCGCAGGTAATCGCCGTCTCGAGCACATAGGGCTCGTAAATGGCAAGCAGGGCTGGCGCGTCGTCGGGCGTCGCCAGACGAATCGTCGGCTCGGACATCTCGGATTTCTCGGGCATACAGCCCCTCCCCCGTCAAAAGCAAAGGCCGCCCCACGCCAAACCCAGGCGCAGGGCGGCCCCTCGTCATCACATCAACCTACAGGACAGCCGCCAGCGCGTCGATGTCCTCCTGCGTCGTGGCCCAGCTGGTGCAAAAGCGCACGACGGTATGGTTCTCGTCGTACTTCTCCCAGTACTCAATCGCCGCATGCTCGCGAATACGGGCCATGTCCTCGTTGGGCAGAATCACAAACTGCTGGTTCGTGGGCGTCTCCAAGAAGAACTGATAGCCGCGCTCGTGCAGCACGCGGCGCAGCGCCTGCGCGGTCTCAATCGCCTGGCGGCCAATCTCAAAGTACAGGCCATCGGTAAAGAGCGCCTCAAACTGCACGCCCGTCAGGCGGCCCTTGGCCAGCAGCGCGCCGTGCTGCTTAATGCGCGGAATGGGATGCGCCGGGGCATGCATGCCGCAGAACACCACGGCCTCGCCGCACAGGGCGCCGCACTTGGTGCCGCCGATGTAGAAGACGTCGCACAGCTGTGCCAGCTCGGGCAGGGTAATGTCGCACTCGTCGGCTGCCAGCGCGTAGGCCAGGCGGGCGCCGTCCACAAACAGCGGAATCTCGCGCTTCTGGCACACCGCGTGAATCGCCGCGAGCTCGGCCTTGGTGTACAGCGTGCCGTACTCGGTCGACAGGCTCACGTACACGGCGCCCGGGAACACCATGTGCTCACAGCTCTCGTTTTCGTAGAACACCTGGATATAGTTCTCGAGGTCCTCGGCGTGCATCTTGCCCTCGTAGCCGGGGATGGTGAGCACCTTGTGGCCGCCGAACTCGATGGCGCCCGCCTCGTGGCAGGCGACGTGACCGGTCTCGGCGGCAACAACGCCCTCGTACGGAGCGAGCAGCATATCGATTACCGTCGCGTTGGTCTGCGTGCCGCCCACCAGCAAGAACACATCGGCATCGGGCGCTTGACAAGCCTCACGGATGAGCTGCTTGGCACGCTCGGTGTGCGCGTCGGTACCGTAGCCGGGCTGCGGCTCCATATTGGTGTCGACGAGCGCCTGCAGCACCGCCGGGTGCGCACCGTGGGAATAATCGTTGTTGAACGCGAGCATGGCAATCCTCTCTTACCGGGTATCGGCCAGATGATTCAGGTGGCGCTTATTGTACGCCGTGCGGATAGGCAATGTGCGCGGCAAGGCACTCGAGCGCCAGCACCAGGGCAAAGCCGCAGCTCACGTCACTCAAAAAATGCGCGCCGATCACGATACGGCCAAAGGCGACGAGCGCCGCGACGGCCGCCGCGACCCAAAAGACCACGCGACGACGCGACGGCTTTTCCGTAAAGGCCGCCGCGGGAAGGCCGGCGAGCATAAGGCCGATCGCCGCATGTGCCGTGTGTCCGCTCGCAAACGACTTAAAGCCGTCCTTGATCACGCCGGCGGCAATATAGCTCCACTTGTCGGGGTTGCCGATCACCCACCACGGCTGAAAATTGAGCCCCGGCGTGACCTCGATCACACGCATACGCGGGCGCGACCATAACGGTTTAACGATGACGTTGAGGATGATGGCCTGGGCAACCCAAACGGCGAGCACCATCAGTGCCCAGCGCGTGAGCTCGCCGGGCGAGGTTTTGCGCGTAAGGCGATAGACGATGAGGTTGGCGGCGATAACCAGCACAAATGTCAGTACCAACTGGACCGCAACGAGCTTGCCGCCAACCCGCAGGGACGAAATGATCTCGTAGCCGAGCAGCCCCACGTTGATGAGGACGCCCAGCGCTGCGAGCCACTTGCTCGCCTTGGAATCGGGGCGCGCCGCGCGCACGAGCATAATGCCCGCGACGCTCGCCGTCAGCTCAAACGGCAGCTCGCCGGCCGCCTCGACAAAACGGCCGAACAGGCTCGACGAGTTGAACAGCGCACTCGAGATTTGGTAATCGAAAAACGTGCCGATGAGCAGGCAGAGAGCTAGGACAACCGCGACGATAGCGGCATCTTTCTTATAGATGTACCCGAACATGGCTTCCTTTCGGTCGGGCGAGGGGTCGACCCGCAACGTGGTGGGACATTGTCCCGCCACGCCCCTTACTTGTTAGTCGTCATCACTGGCACCCAGCTGCTGCAGCAGCATGAGCGCGGCTGCCACCGGGCCGGTTCCGTCGTTGGCATCGAGACCGCGGCCCAGGCCGCTACCCGCGCCGGCACCCGCCTTGTAGGGCACCGACAGCTTGCGACTCTTGGGAAAGTTCACCGCACCGTACCGGGTCTTGAGCTCGAAGGCCACCTTCTTGGGCACGTCGACGCCCAGGAAGGTGATGCGCCCGCCGCTGAGCGTGACGCTCTCGAGCCCCAGACGCTCGCCGCGAATGCGAATACGCGCGCGGTTAAACAGGTTGAGTCCCGCCAACGGCAGCTCGCCATGCGCGGCCTCGGTCTCTTCCTGCACCTCGTCGATACTCTCCAGGTCCTCGGCCGCCGCGAGCTTACGGTACACGAGCACGCGCTGGTCCACCGCCGGCAGGTACTCCTCGGACAAGAAGTAGTCGGCCGGCAGGTTGATGCCCACGCTCGCCGCCTCCACGTCGGCATCGTCATCGCCGCGCGCCTCGGCCACGGCCTGTCCCAGCATCTGCGTAAACAGGTCAAAGCCCACGCTCGACAGGTTACCGTGCTGCTCGGCACCCATAAGCGAGCCGGCGCCGCGGATTTCCAGGTCGCGCATGGCGATACGCATGCCGCTGCCCAGGTCCTGGAACTCGGAAAGCGCGGTCAGGCGCGCCGTGGCCTCCTCGGTAAGCGGCAGCTCGCCGGGGAACATAAAGTACGCGTATGCCTGCGTGGCCGAGCGGCCCACGCGGCCCTTGAGCTGGTAGAGCTGCGCCAGACCCAGGCGCTGCGAGTCCTCGATGATGAGCGTGTTGGCCGTCGCGTTGTCGATCCCGCTCTCCACGATGGTCGTGGCGATGAGCACGTCGATCTTTTTGGTCGCGAACTCGATCATCACGTCCTCGACCTCGCGCGGGCTCATCTTGCCGTGCGCCACGCCCACGCGCGCCTCGGGCGCGGCCTCGTGCACGCGCGCCACGGCGTCGTCGATGGTCTTGACGCGGTTGGACACGTAGTACACCTGGCCGCCGCGGCCCACCTCCAGGCGAATCGCCGCGCTCACCACGTCGGGGTCATACTCCCCCACGTGCACGATCACGGGACGGCGCCCGGTCGGCGGCGTCGTGATCAGGCTCATATCGCGCACGCCGCTCGTGGCCATCTGCATGGTTCGCGGGATGGGCGTTGCCGAAAGCGCGAGCACGTCGATCTGCTCGCGCAGGTTCTTGAGCTGCTCCTTGTGCTGCACGCCAAAGCGCTGCTCCTCGTCGATGATCACCAGGCCCAGGTTCTTGGGGTTCACATCGGCCGAAAGCAGACGGTGCGTACCGATGAGCACGTCGATCCCGCCCTCGGCAAACGCCTTGAGCGCACGCTTTTGCTGTGCCGGCGTACGGAAGCGACTGAGCACCTCAACCTCGAGGCCAAACGGGGCAAAGCGTTCAAAGAAGGTCTCGTAGTGCTGCTGGGCCAGAATGGTCGTGGGGCAGAGCACCATGACCTGGCGGCCGGAATCCACGCACTTAAACGCCGCGCGCAGGGCGACCTCGGTCTTGCCGAAGCCCACGTCGCCGCACAGCAGGCGGTCCATGGGCTTGGGCGCCTCCATGTCGGCCTTAATGTCGGCGATGGCCTCCAGCTGGTCGCGCGTCTCGTCGTAGGGGAAGCTCTCCTCCATCTCGATCTGCTCGGGCGTGTCGGGCGGGCAGGCGATGCCGGCGATCGACGAACGACGCGTATATAGGTCGACCAGGTCAAACGCCAGCTTTTTGGCATTCTTGCGTGCCTTGTTGGTGGCACGCGTCCAGTCGGCGGTGTTGAGCCTGGTCAGGCGCGGCTTGTCGCCGTCGGGACCGACGTAGCGCGTGATGCGGTCGACCTGCTCGAGCGGCACGTAGAGTTTGTCGCCGTCGGCGTATTCCAGCAAAAAGTAGTCGCGTTCCTTGCCGCCCACTTCCTGACGCGCGATCTCGCTAAAGAGCGCGATGCCGTGGGTAGCGTGCACCACGTAGTCGCCCGGCTTAAACGGGAAGGTGATCTGCGTAATGTCCACCTTGCGGCGGCTGCGCGCGCGGTTGGCGTCCATGCGCGCGTTGAGGTCGGCGATTGAGAACACGGCCAGGTTGGCATCGGGCACCACCACGCCCTGCGGCAGGGCGGCATCCACAAAGGTCACGCGTCCGCGCGAGATGGTGGGCACGGCGGCACCGGCGGCAGCCTGGGCCGCGCCCGCCTCGAGCGAGCGGGCGTTGAGCGCGTCGGCCTTACGCTCGTGAATGGAAGCATGGGCCTCCTGGCGTGCGGCACGGTCGGCAGAATCCGCCGTTGCCACGCGTACGCGCTCGCCAATAACGCCGGCGTTTTCGGGCGCGGCCGTCAACGACTCCTCAAAGGTAATGCCCTCGTCGCCAAAGGTGAGCTCCATCGACTCGCGCGCACCGCGGTCAGGGATGGCAAATACGCAGGCATAGCGCTTGCCCACGACTTCCTGAATGCGCGTCATAAAGCGATTGTCCGAGCCCGCAATGGCCGGCTGCTCAATCTTGAGCTCTGCCGTCACCGCACCGCCGGCACGAATCAGGCTCACGTAGTTCAGGCGCTGCTGAGCACCAAAATCGAGCTGCTGGGCACGTACATACAGGCCATCCAGTCGGTCAATCCCCGCCTCGCCGGCACGCGCCTCGATATCCTCGTAGGCACGCAGGCAATCGTCGAACAGCGAGCGCGGCTCGGACAGCACCACGAGCGCCTTGCCGCTCACGTGCGCCAGCGGGCTCACGGTCTGGCCGTACATCACCGGCAAAAAGCGATCGAGCTCGGGCGTGACGATGCGCGCATCCACCATCTCGAGCAGCGCCGCCAGTTTGCTGTCGTCCTGGCTGGCACGATAGAGCGCCACATGCATGTTGTGGACGGCGTCGTCGGTGAGTGCGAGCTCGCGACAGGGGAAGATCTCGATGCTGTCCTCGTTGCCGATGGTCTGGCCCGTGGAACTCACCATGCGGCGGATACGGTCGATCTCGTCGCCAAAAAACTCGATGCGCACGGGCGCCTTTTCCTGTGCGGGAAACACCTCGACGGTGTCACCGTGCACGCGGAACAGGCCGGGTGCATCGGCGGCGCCGGCATTGGTGTAGCCCATGCCCACCAGGCGCTGCGGCACCTCGTCAAAAGGGATCTCCTCGCCCACCGCAAAGGTCGTGGACTCCCAGTAGTGGCTCTCGACCGGCGGCACGCAGCGCAGCAGTGCGCGGGCCGAGGCGACCATGATGCAGTTGTCCCCGCGCACGATGCGCCCCAGAGCCTCGCAGCGCTGCGCCACCACGGCGTCGTCCGGCGCCTGCTCGCGCCACGGATAGTCCTTGCGCTCAGGAAAACGACACACGTGCGCCAGGCCCACGTAGGCGGCAAGGCTACGCGCGGCGCGATCGGCCGCATCCTCGCCGCTCACGATATAGACCGTCGGGCGCGGACGGCGCGCAAACTGGGCGGCCGCCATAAGCGTGCGGCCCGACTGCGACACAGCCAGCGTCACGTCCTCGCCAGCATCGAGCCCGGCCTCGACGGCCTGCAAGGCCTCGGCAGTGTAGAGCTGCGCGGCTATACGGTGAATGAGCATGCTGTTCCTCCGGCATTGCAACGCCAAAAGCCCGCCGGGGCAAGCTCGGCGGGTATGCGGCGGATTTCATTGCCTGTCATGGTAGCGCATGGAGAGGACTCCGGCTCAAGAGCAAACCCAGCCCCGCAAAAAACGCCAGACGAAGATGCGTTCCGCCCTACCCCGCTACGCGCACGCTGGGGCACAAATCTGCCAGCGGACACTCGTCACACTTGGGTTTGCGGGCGTCGCAGATCTCGCGACCGAAGGTGATCCACTGATGGTTGACCGACTCCCAATACTCGTGCGGCAAAATCTTGAGCAGATCCTGCTCGGTCTTGAGCGGCTCCTTGGCATGTGTCTTGGGACTCAACATCAGGCGATGCGCAATGCGGTTGACGTGCGTGTCCACCGCAATGCCCTCCACGATGCCATACCCCACGTTGAGCACGATGTTCGCCGTCTTGCGTCCCACGCCCGGCAGCTTCACGAGTTCCTTCATGTCGGCCGGCACCTCGCCGCCATAGTCGGCGACGATCATCTGCGCGGCCTCCACGGCGTGCTTGGCCTTGCTCTTATAAAAGCCGAGTGACTTGATGGTGTCTGCCACGTCAGCCACACTCGCCCCGGCCATGGCCTCGGGCGTGGGCCACTGGGCAAACAGCTTCGGCGTCACCTTGTTGACCTGCGCGTCGGTCGTTTGCGCCGAGAGCAACACCGCGATCAGCAGGCGGAAGGGATTCTCGTGGTCCAAAAAGCACTCGACCGGGCCATAGCGACGGTTGAGGCGCTCACACACCTCAACGGCGCGCTCGCGTTTGGCGGCATTGGTCTCGCGTGGCATAACGACTCCTCGGCTCAACGGCACAATAAACTTATGGGCACAATTGTCCCACGTCCGAGACGCTTACGCCTCCAAGAATGCGCCGGTCTGACGGCTCCACAGGCTCGCGTACTCGCCACCCGCCTCGACGAGCTGCGTATGCGTGCCGTCCTCGACAATCTCGCCATCGGCCAGCACCACAATGCGGTCAAGCGCCGCCACGGTGGACAGGCGGTGCGCCACCACAATGGAGGTGCGGCCGCGCATCAGATTCTCGAGCGCCTCCTGCACCAACGCCTCGGACTCGCTGTCCAAGGCAGACGTCGCCTCGTCGAGCACCAGAATCGGCGCGTCGGTTAGGATGGCGCGGGCGATAGCCACGCGCTGACGCTGACCGCCTGAGAGCTTGACGCCGCGCTCGCCCACCATAGTGTCAAAGCCACGGGGCAAGCGGTCGATAAACTCGGTCGCATTAGCCAAGCGAGCCGCCTCGCGAATCTGCTCATCAGTGGCGTTGGGACGACCGTAGGCAATGTTTTCGCGAATGGAGCGGTGGAACAGCAGCGCCTCCTGCGGCACGTAGGCAACCTGACGGCGCAGGCTCTGCTGCGTGCAGCGCGAGACGTCCTGGCCGTCCACGAGCACGCGGCCGCCCTGTACATCGTCCAGGCGCAACAACAACTTGGTGAGCGTCGTCTTGCCCGAGCCCGATTTGCCCACCAGGCCCACGCGCTGGCCCGCCGCCACATGAAGTGTCAGGTCATCGAACACGCTCTCGCCCGCCGCAGCGTCACGGTACGCAAAGCTCAGCTGCTCAAAATCAATCGCGCCCTCGGTCACTTTGAGCTCGGGGGCGTCCGGGTCATCTGCCACCAAACGTGGCTCGTCCAGCACGCGCGTCATCTCGGCCGCATCGCCGAGCGCGCGGTTGATGCGCTGCATCATGGAGCTTACGTAGTTCAGGCGCATGGTGAGGTTGTACGTATAGGTAAAGATCATGACGAGCGAGCCGGCCGAGATGCCAAACCACGCGTTGCCGCCCGCCACGAATACGCTCACCACGGCCATGGTGATGACGATAAGACCCGAGGTCGTAAAGTTGCGCTGCATCATGGCGTGCATCGAGACCGTCTCGGCATCGCGCGCGGCACGATCAGCGGCGTCGAACAGATCACGTTCAAAGTCCTCGCGCCCGCAGGTCTTGACGGCCAAGATGTTCGTGACCGCGTCGGAGAGCACGCCCGAGAGCTTGTTCTGCGCGGCGGACGTCGCGGCCGAAAGCGGCATGATGCGCTTGTACATAAGCCAGACAAACGCGATGTAGACGGCCATGATGCACACCAGGATCACGGTAAACGTCGGCACCACCGGGGCGAGCGCCGCCACCGTGCAGATGACCGAGGTGATGGTGGGGATGAGCGAATACACCGTCACGTCGACCAGCCCCGTATAGCCGCTCATAAAACGGCTCGTCTGGCTCACGAGCGATCCGCCAAAGCGGCTGGTGTGAAATGTCATGGATTGATTGGAGAGCGTGTCGAAGCACAGGCGCGCCAGGTGATAGTTGCCCGCAATCTCGAGCTTGTAGACGGTGTAGTCCTGCAGCTTGGAGAGGATTTGGCCCACCAGGTTAACGAGTACGAGCGCCAGGATATAGGGGCCGAAGACCTCAAACACCTGATCGCCCGCCACGGGACCGGCTTGAACGCGGTCGACGATAAGCGCCATCACGTAGGTGTTGGCAAACGTAAGCAAAAAGATATAGCCCGCCGACGAGAACACCGAGAGAAAGACAATCAGCGGCTGCGTGCGCGTGACACCCCAAAACCGCTGCAGCGTGCGGCGCACGGTGGAGCGTTTCAGCGGACTGGTGTTTCTCTGAGACATGGGCTTCCTTTCGCGTCTGATAGGGCGAAACGCCATTGTTGCACACTAAAGCGCACTTCAGGCAAGCGCGATGTGAAAGGCAGCGGGGTGCCCGCGTTTGCGCCGGTGCCCCGCTGCCTTGTTGCAATTAGTCCTCGTCTTCTTGGTCTGTGGAAAGGCCCGCGGGCGTGAGTCCCAAGATCTCATCGGCTTGGTCGGCGTCTTCCAGCGCGTCGATATCCTTGAGTTTGCGCTCCATGACGTTGGTGCGCGTGGTGATAATGCCCTCGACCGTTTTACCCGCGGTCTCGATCTGCTGCTGGGCGCGGCGCAGCGCCTTTTGATAGCGCGGCAGCTCGGCCTTGACGGCGGAGAGCACTCGCAGTACATCGTCGGTGCGTTTTTGCAGCCTAAACGTCTGGTAGCTCATCTGCAGGCTGTTGAGAATGGCCGCCATGGTGCTGGGGCCGGCAACGTTGACGTGATAGTCGCGGCCCAGGGTCTCGATAAGCCCGGAGCGGCTGACGACCTCGGCGTACAGCCCTTCAAACGGCACGAACATGATGCCAAAGTTGGTCGTTGCCGGCACACTCAGGTACTTTTCGCAAATGTCCTTTGCCTCGCGCTTGACCATGGTGTCGAGCGTCTTGCGCGCAGCCGCCACGGTCTCCGCATCGCCCGACTCCTGCGCGTCGAGCAAGTGCTCGTACGCGTCGCCCGGGAATTTGGAGTCGATCGGCAGCAGCACGGGATCGCCCTCGTCCACCGGCAGCTTGACGGCAAACTCAACGCGCTCCGAGGCGCCGGGCTTGGTGGCGACGTTTTCCAGATACTGGTCGGGCGTAAGGATGTCCGCCAGAATTGCACCCAGCTGCACCTCGCCCAAAATGCCACGCGCCTTCACGTTGCCCAGCACGCGCTTAAGGTCGCCCACGCCGGTGGCGATGGACTGCATGTCGCCCAGGCCCTTGTACACGGCCTCGAGCTGGTCGCTCACCTGCTTAAACGATGCCGACAGTCGGTCGTTGAGCGTGCGGGAGAGCTTCTCGTCCACCGTCGCACGCATTTGATCGAGCTGCACGTTGTTGTCTTTGCGGATGGCGCCCAGCTGAGCATCGACCGTTTCGCGCACCTTGTCCAGGCGATGCTCGATACCCTCGCGGTTGGCACCGAGCTGTTGGGCCGTCTCGCGGCGCAGGTCATCCATCCGGTCACCAGCTTGCGAAAACTCACGTGCGATGGTCAGGTAACGTTGCTGCTCCACGGCCGCATCTGTCGTCTGCTGCTGCGCGATGGCATTGGCCGTGCGGCGAGTTTCGGCCAGCGCGACGTTCAGGGCATCGAGCGCGTTGTTGGCCTGCTCGAGTGCTGCCAGCGTTTCCGCGCTACTGTCGCCACGCTCCCGCAACTCGGCACGCAGGCTCTTGAGCTGGAGGGCGCAAGCCACAGCAACCCCCACCGCCACCAAGGCGATCACAACAAGCACAATATCAATAGCAGACATAAACTCCGCCCAACAAACCCAATCGAGCACCAATCAAAACCGCGATCAATCTTACCCCGCCATACGCACCGGGCGCCCGGCCCCTTCTTGGGCGCCCCTCTCCTCCGCATATTCCATAATGCGGCGCGCCGTCTCCCTGCTCACCTTTGAGTCATCACCGGCTAAATATGCGTACACGTTTCCCTTATTCAGATTCAAATCGCGGCAGAGACCGTAGCGCGTTACACCCGATTTCTCTAGCGCTCCCAACGTTCTTTTTCGCATCAGGGCGTTGATTCTTCTGTCCGCCACTGGCTTTTCCTTCACCGCTCTATACGCACGCCAAACGTTGGCATAACGATTAGGAAGTTTGTCCTCGGCGCATAGAGATGCCAGGCTACCCGTTTGGGCGTACAAGGACAAAACGCCTCGGTAACCCTCTTCCATCCACGAACCCTCGGATAAGCCCAGAACGTATTCGGCTTTACCCTGTGCCAAAGCGAGCAAAAACAGAGGCTCCGCCACGCGCGGCGCAACCGTCGTCGCTTGCTTAACCAGTTTTCTAAAACTGAGCGACTGCTGTCCGGATAGCTCTCGGCAATAGCCTTTTAAGAATCCCTCAAAGGTCAGATTCAACCGAGCACCTCCTTTTTGTATTGGCTGTATGCGCAGACCATCTCTTGATAACTCCGCTCCGAAGGCGACGACGCCAGCGCCTCGCCCTCGTCGAATATAAGCCGTTCGAGCAGTCCCCAATCAAGTCGGTCGACGAATGCCTGGCTATGAAGATCGATGATGTCGTTCGGACGACAGGCATAGAGCTTCATTACCGCCAGGTCCTCCAAGGATGGCGTAAAGTACCTGATAAAGCGCGCCCCAATATCCAAGGGAATCAAACGATCTTCGTAATTGAACGGCATCTGATTACAATATGCCACCGCCATACCATTCACCTCGGGGTATCGAGCTATGATCTCGCGGAGGCACCTATCTGCCTCAAACACATCAATGTCATGTGTAACCGAACGATTCGTCACATCGTTTAGCATGAAGGCGCTTCCTCCCACCAATACAACGTTCGGCCTGTCGTCTCTTGGACCTATTTCCAGCTCCGCCTCTTCGTCAATGCCCAAAAGAGTCTGCTCTAAATCCTGCTTATACATAGCAAATCCTATTATTATTTATCTTCAATAATACTATTCAGTCGCACGACAGGACCCACAGGATGCAAGAATTCTGCTCGTGGCGATAATTCGTACACCCTGGAAGTCCTAATGTGACAAACGCTAACTCTCCCAGCCGGCGCGGATGGTTGTTGCGACATCGCCTAGGCGCTGGCCCAGGGCCGCTAGATGCTGGAGCACCTCATTGGGCGAGGCACCGTTGAGAATGCACGTGAGGGCATATGAGGCCAAGAAGATTGCCGCAAGTCCTAGCGGAATGAGCACGATCATCGCCAATGTGCGCAGGCGCTGGCCCACGCGGCGACGACGCGCACGACGCTTGTCGAACGCGAGCTCCTGCGCATATGAATCTTGCTGTACGGAATAGGCCTCTGGTGCCGATTCGCACCCGGGCACGGCTGCAGGTACAGCAGCGGGCACGACGTTTTGCACGGGCGCCTGGTTGGCAACCCCTTGCATTTGCATCTCTATAAGCCGCCGCTGCTGCCGCAGCATGCGCTCGGCTTGTTGCTGTGGGGTCTCAAGAAACAGGTCCATGTTGGCCTCCAAAATCGGAGCGTTCGACGCTTACGACCAGCATCCCGCACCGCCATGACCGCGACAACGCAATCGCCGGCAATAGCCACAAAGTTTCTTTTGCTCAAAAGCTGTCGAAAAGCTCAACAACTCCCCTACCAGCACTTTCTCTGAGCTTTTTTCGCCAGCAATCTTTTGGCCTTCCACCCTTACGCCAACTGACCAAAATCTAACCAAAAGCTTGACGAAAATTGTGGAGACCGGGACCCCACACAAAAAGTGCCGCCCCAAAGGGGCGGCACACAAACCAATCTATTAGCCAAAACTCGTTGGCAAGCCCGCGTCGTCAGACCCGCGGCGCATGCCTTTGCCTCGCGTGACTCTGCGAAGCCGTGAGCGAGAGGGAAAGGGATGCGCCGCGGGTCTGACGTCCGGAGCGGTGAAACCAGCAGTTGCCCTGCGCTCCGTGGTCGGTGAGGACAGACTACATGCCCGCGAGACCGCGGGCGGCGGTGGCGCACATAAACGCCAAGGCTAAAATCACGAGCGAGCCCGCAATGTCTGCCAGCACGCCCATTGCACGACGCTCAAACAACCAGCTCTCAAAGTGCGGGGCGACGTTGCGCCAAACACGCCACAGCAAGATGCCCATACCGATGACGCCTGGGATATTGAGCAGTAGGATCTCGGAGCACAAAAGACCGATCAGGTTGCCGGCGGCAAAACCAGCGTCGCCCTCGCAGTATTTGCGATAAATCATGTACAACATGTACGCCACAAACGGCTGCAGGCACGCAGAGATAAACGTAACCACCATCGAGGGGTCCTGAGAAAAGACATCGGTGAGTTTATCGACACTCGTGGCATCTTTCGAAGCCAAGAACAAGCCAATGACCACCACGGGCACCACGCCCAAGATAACCTCGACCAGAGTAAACAACTTAGCAGTCAGATCCTCGCTAGCCGTATTGAGGTGAGGCGCCCACTCAGGATGAGCATGCGCGCCAACCTTCTTGTCCTTCTCGACACGATCGACCTTTTTACCCTCGGCAACCCGACGACCAGGATCCTTGCGAGTTCCCGCCGCAGCAACCCGAGCCCGAGACTTCTTACCCATAAAAAAACACCCCATCAGGTAGTAGATAAACTAAAAGTCGCTACCCAGTGTACCCCACCCATGAACGGTGCCGTCCCAACCAGTCCCCATACAAAAACGTGCCGCCCCTATCGGGGCGGCACACAAACTTCTTATCAGCTTTTCCGTAACGAGCACGCGACGACCCAAAGCGGGCCGGGAGGGCCGGACTACCTTCCCTCAACGCGACCCTGCGAAGCCGTGAGCGAGGAGGGAAGGTAGTCCGGCCCTCCCGGCCCAGCTCACGCTAGCGCCACGCGCTAGTAGTTCACCACCTGCTCCTCAAAGTACGCCTTGGGGTGGTTGCACACCGGGCACACCTCAGGCGCCTCGGCACCCACATGCAGGTGCCCGCAGTTCAGGCACTTCCACACCTTTACGCCCTCACGCTCAAACACCTCGCCCGACTCGATGCGCTCGACGAGCTTGTTGTAGCGCTCCTCGTGGGCCTTCTCGACGGCGGCGACACCACGGAACTTTGCGGCAATCTCGGCAAAGCCCTCTTCCTCGGCGGTCTTGGCAAACTCGTCGTACATCGTGGTCCACTCGTAGTTCTCACCCGCGGCGGCATCGCGCAGATTGTCCAGGGTATCGGGGACGGCGCCATCGTGCAGATACTTAAACCACAGTTTGGCGTGCTCGGACTCGTTGCCAGCCGTCTCGGCAAAGATGTTCGAGATTTGAACGTAGCCGTCCTTCTTGGCCTTGGAGGCATAGTAGCGATACTTGGTGTGTGCCTGGGACTCACCGGCAAAAGCGGTCTCGAGGTTCTTCTTGGTTTGGGAATTCTCAAAATCCATAGGTGTACTTCCCTTCAACGCATGCCGCCCGTAGGCTTCGAGCGGCCTCGTCTTTAGGATGCCCTCATGTCGGAAATCTAAACCTTACAATCCTGTTCTTCAGATTTGCACGGGCTAGATGCTCAGCCAGCGATCGCCCTCGGCTCGGCAAAAGCCCTCACGCTCCAGGTCGGCCAGAATGCCCGCGACAAGCTCGCGCTCGACCGGTCCACGCCCAGCCGCCGCTTCCATCTCGTTAACGCCCACCACGGCATCAGCAAGCGTAATCCCCGCCGGCTGGCCATCGCGCGCTGCCAGCAACATGCGCACGATATGCGCGCGCTTTTGGCGACGTGAGCCCTCAAACTTTGATTGACGGCTATAGCCCGCCGAGCGCCTGGACGGATTGGGCAACGTCTTTTTTAGATATGCGCCGTAATCTAGCAACGCGTAATACCACGCGCGCGGCGTATCGGCATCATCGAGCGGCGCGGCAAAGGGAGCAATCTCGTCGGTCGCCGCACCGGGGGCCGCCGGACAGGCCGCCTGAATCAGCGGCACCAGCTCGCGATCGGGAACAGCCGGTACATCGGGAAAGAAGTGATGCAGAAAGACCGTGCGCACGTTGGTCTCCAGATACACGCCCGGAAGATCAAACGCAAACGACCGGATACCTTGCGCCGTTGCCGGTCCAATACCAGGCAGAGCGACCAAGTCGCACGTCTCGTGCGGAAACTCCCCGCCCCAATCCTCTACGACCCGTTGAGCGGCCCCGTGAAGCGCCAGAGCGCGTCGGTTGTAGCCCATGCCCTGCCAAGCGTCCAAAACATCGGAAGGCGCGGCCTGGGCAAGCGCCTGCACGGTCGGAAAGCGATCGAGCCACGCCGGCATACGCGTCTCCACGCGCGGCACCTGTGTTTGCTGCAGCATGACCTCGGAAAGCCAAATGATGTACGGATCGCGCGTGCGGCGCCACGGAAGGTCGCGATAACGCAGGACCCCTTCCGAACGAATCATCGAACGAAAGGGGTCCTGAATCATGGCTATGCTCCTTATGCGGCGCTATTCCTCCCGGCAAGCGAACGCGCAGGTGGCGTACTCGGGAAACGCGTCGCGGTCGGCGAACTTGGGATCGACGGCCGGGAACTGGCGGTGAGCGACGATGTCGCCGAGCGAAACGGAATCGAGGTAATCGCGCATCAACGCCTGGGCTCCGGCCCACAGGGGATGATAGCAGCACGTGCCCATGCGCGCACAGTCACCATCGGGCGCGGTGCAATCATTCATAACCATAGGGCCTTGAACGGCCTCGACGACCTGGCGGATAGTGACGTCGTCCGGACTGACCTTGAGACGCATGCCACCGTGGACGCCACGCAGGCTCTCCACAATACCGGCCTGGACCAAACCGTGCTGAATCGAGCGGGCAAACGAATACGGAACATTGACCTCTTCGGCAGCGGTGCGAACAGAAAGCAAACGCTCCGGATCCTCGGCAAGCATCGCCAACATACGAAGGGCGTAATCAGTCTTCCTCGATATGTCCATTTTTCCCCTTTCAAGGAATACGAACAGCTCGAACGAGCTCCGGGCCGAACTTGTGTCGAGACGCTAAATGACCGCAGGACATCCAAATGGTAAATCGGATATCCACTGAGTGCCGCGCTTGGAGCGAAATGCATCAGATGCGGCCTACAATGCAATTTAGTATAACCTAACCCCCTGTCTCGTTGAACAGGTGTTGCGCAACAAAGCTGTTGTTTAGACAGATATGCTTATTAGATTTTACTTGCGTTCCCGAAGGGGCGGGGATTCTGGGCGAAGATGCGCCAGGGCGATCGTTCTATCGAAACAAAGTGCATCAAACGCAAAAAGCCACGTCCGAAGACGTGGCTTTAATTGCGTTGGCGGGAAGTACGGGGCTCGAACCCGCGACCTCCGACGTGACAGGCCGGCGCTCTAACCAAACTGAGCTAACTCCCCAGGCAGGCGTTCGCGTTTGTTTCCGCTCGCGTGCGCTGCGGGGATTAGTATACACAGAAGTCTGTCCGGCGCGCAACAACTTTTTTGAAAAAATTTTTGGGGCCATCCGGGAGGGACTCCGGGGCTGGGGCGGGGGTTAAGTTTGCTGCTCTACAGTCCTGCGC
>CABRIB010000009.1 GCA_902470915.1 uncultured Collinsella sp.
TACACAAGGAGTATCGTCGGCAGCGTCAGATGTGTATAAGAGACAGGATGCAGCCGCTGATGATGTCGTCGCCGGACTTGGCGGGGCGGGGAACTGACTCGCCCGTGAGTGCGGCGGTGTCGAGCTGTGTCTCGCCTTCGACGATGACGCCGTCGATAGGCACGCGCTCGCCGGGCTTGACGACGATGACGGTGCCCACGGCGATGTCATCGGGGAAGACCTGCTCGAATGTGCCGTCGGGTTGCTCGACGTTGGCGTAGTCGGGCGCGATGTCCATCATGGCGCTGATCGACTTGCGGCTCTTGCCCACGGCGTATGCCTGGAACAGCTCGCCGACCTGGTAGAACAGCATGACGGCGGCGCCTTCGGCCATGTGCGGGTCGGTGTCGGGGAAGAGCACCATGGCAAATGCGCCGATGGTCGCGACTGCCATAAGGAAACTCTCGTCGAAGGCCTTGCCGCGGCGAATGTTATTGAATGCCTTTTGCAGTACGTCGTATCCGGCAATCAAAAAAGGCACGAGGAACAGTGCGAAGCTGGCGTAGATGTCGCCCGGGGTGCCGAATGCGGCAGTGAGGGTGCCGAGCTCATCGAGGGCGTACACCACGGCAAAAATGCCCAGTGCTACCAGGATGCGGTTGCGTTTATGCTCAAGGGACTCTTTTTTCTTGCGCTTCTTCTTTTTCTTCTTGGGGTCGGCGGTGGCCATGACTCGTATCCTCCCATTTGAATGTATGAACACTCGCTCATATAATTTCGCGAGCAAAGGCCGCGGCAAGCGCGGCCTTGCGGGTTGGCGTAAACCTGGGCTAGAGAATGATCTCGCAGTCCGGCTCGGCGTCGGCGGTGAACTCCACAACGCGGTCGAGGACCTCGTCGAACTCGGCTTCATCGGCCTCGAGCGTCAGCTTCTGGGTCATAAAGTTGACCGAAACGGATTTGACGCCCTCGAGCTTGGCCAGCTCGTCCTGAAGCTCACGCGCGCAGTTGGCGCAGTCGATCTCGTCGAGCTTGTACTGCTTTTTCATGGTGGGTTCCTTTCCCCGTTTTTGCGGCTTGGGTGCAGGCCGCGCTGGTACCGTGGTTGGTTGCTATTCGCAGATGTGGCTCATGCCTTGGTTGAGCATGGTGTAGACGTGGTCGTCGGCGAGCGAGTATAGGATATTGCGCCCGTCGCGCCGGAATTTAACCAGGTGCGACTGCTTGAGTGTGCGCAGCTGGTGCGACACCGCGGACTGCGAGGTTTCGGTCGCTTCGGCGATGTCCGCCACGCAGAGCTCGCGGCCCATGAGGGCATAGAGGATCTTGATGCGCGTGGTGTCGCTGAAGACCTTGAACAGGTCGGCGAGGTCGTAGAGAAGTTCCTCGTCGGGAAGGTCCTCGGGCGAGCAGGTGGTGGGAATCGCGGGTTCGGTGGCCTCGATGTCGGGTTTCGTTTCATCAACGCGGATGCTCATTGCAATATCCTTTCATATGAACATGCGCTCATATAACTTGCTTCCGATTATATGAGTGTATGTTCATATGTCAATGACGTTCAGGTAATTCGTTGCACAAAATGATGGGGAATAGTGGACGAGATCCCGGAGTGAGCGGTTTTGATAGCCGATGCCGGGGTGGGTACCCCTGAGCCGTGCAAAAATTGGAGTATTCTGCAACGATAGGGGGTCCGTTAATTTATTGCAGGCCATATAATGCAGTTCAAGAGTTATCTTAGGGTGTTAATCCGATGAGTTCTTCCTCAAATGCTGCCTAACGCTCTCACGCAAGAGTGATTTCGCTTCACATTTGGATCCACTCGAGGGTGATAGACACCCGGCTCTGCTGAATACTCGCAATTTTGCACGTCGCTAGGGTACCCACCTTGTTAGCCGGCCTAGTTTCCGGCACCGAAGATCCTGCCCTCGGGCGCGAGGCTGCTTGTTTGGGCAAATGATGGGCTGTCGGATTCGACTGTCTGCATGTCATCGATTGCCGGAACTTCATTAATTGTCGGGTCATCCAGCGTGATGCCTTCGAGTGTTGCTTTTTCGAGGTCGATTCGTTGACGATCTTCGGAATCCTGGCGGAGCTGCTTCTGAATTCGCTTTTTCTCTTCTATAAGCCTTCTGAGTACAAACTGTCTCAGGTCCTCTTGCATGATTTGAAAGTCTTTTGGCAGACGCGAGGGGCGTACGCCCTCTTTCCGCTGGATTGCTTCCATGACCCTAACAAAAGAGCTGGCATGCATAAAGGAATAACGGCTGACGGTGATGATTCCGTACCCCATGGACGCAAGTGCATTCTTGCGCTCCTCATCGATGGCGCGGTCTTCTTCCGCGTCATGATAAAAACCGTTGTATTCAATGTCTGTGCGAGATTTCTTTAGATACGCATCCATAAAGAACTTTTTGCGTCTCGTGAGATTCTTTGCGGCAGTGGTGACCTGCACCTCGTAATCGGTCTCAATTCCCTTAATACCAAGCCCTCCTTCGCTTTTGGGCAGCGTTAACATCATGACAAAGGCTGTTTCCATAGGAGACCGGCATCCGTCGCGCACACATTGGATCGCCTTTCGGGCAAGGGCCAGACCGTCGCATCTGGTAATGGAATTAAAGAACTGCTTTAACCTCTCGGTCGAGGTGAGCGCGAAACGCTCGGTATAGGAGGTGGAAGAGTCGGTTCCAAGGGAATAAGCGCCGCACAGTTCAAAGTAGTACTCCACTAGTTCGCGAAAAGAAAGATAGGTGGCGGCCTGAAGTGCGCAAAGCTCAACGCCAACAATGAAGATGCCATCTTTGAGCTCTATAAAGCGTGAGTTCGAGAATCGTTTTGAAGAAACGTGGCATTGACAGTTCATTGCATAGCGCGCATTCCTGCGATCAAACACCATCACCTCGAGGGAATCATTTGTGTCGAGGGAAACATCATGTTTGGTGAGCCATTCTGCGGCTGCGTCAAGGAACGTTCCGGTGGGACATGATCCGTAAATCGCGGCAGGGCTACAGGACTCGATGCCTTTCGCAGACACCGAATGCGCGGCCTGGTAGACCGCTTTTGCAGTGGTATGTGACAATACGATACTCATGATATATATCGTGTCAGCTAATGCCGTGTTGACGGCGCTGAGTGGAAAAGCCGTTTTAGAGGTCTAACCAAATGCTGTCCAAAAGCTTGACGCAATTATGAGTTGGTATGCCCTAAATAAAAGTTTTCGCAGCTTAGCTATAGCATATAAATACTCAATTGCCGCACATTTGATATCGACGCATCACCATCCGACAACGAATTACGTGTCGGGAATTGGTCGAAATCGTTCAAAATGAGGGTTCAGAATTTGTGATGGCAGATCTATCTGTGGAACGTAGGGCGGCCCCGCTGCGGGGTTTCCCGCTGCGAGACCGCTCGTGATCTACGCCGGAGTTTGGCGTAGACGTTTCTACTTGGCAAACAGGTTCTTGAGGTTGAACTCGGCTTGGACGGTGCGAAGCATGAGGTCGGTGTCGTCGAGGCCCAGGTGCTGCTCGTTGGCGTCGGCGGCGAGGGTGCCACGGCGGCGCGCCCAGTTCTCGAGCGCGGCGGGCGCGGACTCGCGGGGGAGCGAGCGGACGTCGGCATCCAGGCTGCGGCAGATCTGGCGCGAGTCGATGACGATGATCTTGCCGGCGCGGCGTGCCTCGGCGTAACCGTCCAGGTGGATCTTGAACCAACTGTCTTCGAACGCGGCGTTATGCGCCATGTACGGGTACTTCTTCATAAGTTTGAGCAGCTGCTTCTGCAGTTCCTTGTTCTCGCGGAATGGTTTTTTGCCGTCGATGTCGTCCCAGGTAATGTGATGGATGTTCGATAGCGGCACATCCTCGCCGCGGTAGATGTCGGGCAGGCCGCAGTAGTGTGCCTCGGCGTCATGCGGGACGGCGTCGCTGGTGAGCTCCATGATCTCCCAACCCACATTGATGATATAACCGCGCTCGGGTGCACGGCCGGTGGTCTCGATGTCGATACCGAGCACGGTGCCCTGGATGGGCTTGCGGGCGTAGGCCACGCCGAGCGCGTCGCGGTCGCCGCGGATTTCGCGCATAACGGACGCGGCGGTGCGCTTTTGCATCTTGCCGATGGCGGCGCAGGTGTCGGCATCGGACAGGCCGCGCGAAAGCGTCGCGGGCGTCACGTTGCGCAGGCGTGCCTCGCCAATCTGGTCGCACAGGTCGCGGTTGCGGTCGGCCAGGTCGCGCACGGTGGCAAAGTCGAAGCTGGGGTCGCCCTCGGCGGTAAAGTACTCGGTTTCGAGCACCTTAAGGGCCTCCTCGCCCTTCTGGCGCTCGGATTCCATGGCGCCGTGATCGCCATAGATAAACATGGGAATAAACGGCTGGCGCTCGTATTCGAGTGCTTGTGAAACGTTCATATAACTGCTCCTTGGACGGGCCGCACCGCGCGGCTCGGGTTCATTGAGATGTGGCGAGATGATAGTTTACCATGGGCAACTATTGGCATCGCGCCTAGGACAACTACAATACCCTAGTTGACCGCTAGGACTTTTACAATGCTGCCGAAAGACATGAAAGGTTCCATCCGTCATGGATTTGCTGATTGATATTCTGCTCGACGCCGGCAAGGACACGCTCTCGCTGGCGCCGTTTTTGTTGGTGACGTATCTTGCTCTCGAGACACTTGAGCACGTTGCGGGCGACCGCGTCAACGGCGCTATCAAGCGCGCCGGCGCTGCGGGTCCCGTGGCTGGCTCGCTGCTGGGCATTGTGCCGCAGTGCGGATTTTCGGCCATGGCAGCAACGCTGTACGCCGGCCGTGTCGTGACGCTGGGCACGCTGGTCGCCGTGTTCCTCTCTACCTCCGATGAGATGCTGCCGCTGTTGCTCGCCGAGCAGGTGCCCGTGCAGACCATGGCGATGCTTTTGGCTTCGAAGGCACTGATCGCGCTGGTCACGGGCTTTATCGTGGACGCGGCTATCCGCGGCCTTCGTCGTAATGCCCGCGCGCATGCGGCGATTCGCCGTACCGTGCTGGGGACCGCTGCCAATCCGGCTCATGTGAACTGCGCGCACGACGACCATACCGGGGGCGACATCATTGATGAAGTGGCCGAGGCGGGCGTGAGCGCCGACCACATCCACGAGTTGTGCGAGCGCGACCATTGCGGTTGCGATGATGATGAAGATGAACACGAGCGCGACCACGGACACAGCCATGACCACGGTCACGCAAGCGAGCATGAGCACCACCACGGCCATGGGCACGACCACGGTCACTCCCACGAAGGTGCGCCCGTCCTGTCGATTATCCGCAGCGCGATCTCGCACACCGTGCAGGTTTCGGTTTTTATTTTCCTGGTGACGCTGATTCTAGTTGCCGTGCTCGAGACCTTCGGAGAGTCCGCGATCGAGCAGTTCCTGCGTGGCAACGAGACGCTCGCCGTCTTGGGCTCGGCACTCGTCGGCCTGATCCCCAACTGCTCGGCCAGCGTGGTCATTACGCAGCTGTACCTGGAGGGCGCGCTACAGCTGGCGCCGATGCTCGCCGGTACGCTCATTTCCGCCGGCGTGGGCTATCTTGTCCTGTTCCGCACCAACCGCAGCGCTCGTGAAAACGCCGTGTTCCTGGTCATGATGTACGTCATCGGCGCCGGCTGGGGCCTTATCCTATCCGCCTTCGGCCTCTAAGTAGGCTTAAAAAATGGGCTTCAAATAGCCATGCTCGGCGCCTGCGCAATGCGGCGACGCATGGCATTTTGAAGCCCATTTTTTTTGTTGAGCCATGGATTCCGAGCGCTCACACCGCTCAAAACAAAAAGGTAGATTTCCGGGCATGTCCCGAAAATCTACCTTGGTTAGCGCAGCAGCTCGGTGAGGTTGCGCTTAAAGCGGGCCCGGTCTTCGCTGGTAAATGCCGCCGGACCGCGAGCGCGACCGCCGGCGCGGCGCACCTTCTTTTCCTCGTGGCGAATAAACAGTTGCATGTCGATGGTCGCCTTATCGTAGACGCGCCCGCGTACGCCGATGGCGGCGGCATCGCGCCCGAGCACCATGCTCGCCAAGCCAATGTCCTGCGTCACGACTACGTCGCCCGCCTGCAGGCGTTCGACAATGGCAAAGTCGGCGCTGTCGGCGCCCACGCTCACATCGAGCGTCGTGACCCAAAATCCGCGTCGCGCATGCTCGACGTCGCGCGGATCGTCGCGGCGAATGTGGCGTTCCAGGTTCTGTGTGCTGTTGCCGGCGATAACGACGGCGACGCCCGCCCGCCGCGCGCAGTCAATCGACTCGCGCGTGACCGGGCAGGCGTCTGCATCAATAAAGAGCGTTCGCGGCATCTAGTGCACCAGTTTGCCAAATTGAATAGCGCGAACAATCAGCGTTACGCCAAACACCAGCAGTGCGGCGCCGCTAAAGATGACGAGCATCTTGGCCGACCACAGCGGATAGATAAACACGAACATGCCGGCGATGATGGAGAGCGCGCCGCTCAGGATGGCGAGGGCACGGTTGGACGAAAGCTCGGACTCCAGAATGGACATGACACCTTCGACGATCCAGCCAAAGCCGGCCACGATAACCACCATCGTGGTGAGCGTCGCGGTCGAGAAGGCCTGGTTGCGCAGGATTATGACGCCGCCCAAGATAATGAGTAGGTTGGAGATGATGCTCGTCACGCGCCAGCCGGTGGGCAGCAGTGGCTCGAAAACAGCGGTAAACAGCCTGATCGCGGCCGTGATCACAAAGTAGAAGCCCAAGACGGTCGTTAGGAAGACGAGGGACTTGGCGGGCGCAAACAGCAGTGCGATGCCGGCGACGAGCGCCAAGACGCCCGTGATGGCGTAAATCCAGCGTACGGCCTTGACGGCTTTGCCCGCCATGCTTTTCTCGTCAAATCCAAACTGGCTCGATTTTTGGTCATCGTTCTTAAAGATGCCCATAATGTCTCCTTTCCGTGCGGCGTAAGCCTTGATCATTACAACCAGTATCGCCTAAAGGCGCTGGCGTATGGGTCGGGGAGGGCGAAACGTAACCCAAAGGCCCCGAATTGTTTCCGTTGTTCCCCACGTCGCGATTTTCTATTCAACAGGTGTAGAACATTGCAGCCCTGTTCGTTATTGCCTACGTTTTAGGTTAGATTTTCCTAAGAACAATTGCCCGAAATTGGGGGTCCCTATGAACGAAGCAGTTCCCGCAGCGCCGGTAAGCGCTGAGTCGATGGCAAAGCAGGGTTGCGAAAAGCTCGGCTTGGACGCGTTTGATGCGTTGGTTCGCTGCGCCCGCACGTGCCGTCGCTTTGACGAGTCCATGCGCGTGCCGCGTGAGCTTTTGCTTGAGCTGGCGGAGCTGGCGCACCTGACTCCCTGTGGTGCCAATGCTCAGCGTCTGCGTTTTCATGTGGTAAGCGGTGCAGAGGACTGCGCGCGTGTATTTGACGAGCTTGCATGGGCCGGTGCGCTCAAGGATTGGCCGGGCCCCGATGAGGGCGAGCGCCCGACCGGCTACATCGCGATTCTTGCTGAGCGCGCCGTTCCGGGCAAGCCAGCCGCTCCCATTACCGAGGTCGACACGGGCATTGCCGCGCAGACGATGATGCTCGCCGCCCGCAGCGCCACGCCCGAGGTGGCAGCCTGCATGTTCAAGGCCTTTACGCCCCACGCGATCGATGCCATGGGGCTCGATAACGACAAGTATGAGCTCAAGCTGATCATGGCGTTTGGCGTTCCGGCCGAGACACAGGTGATCGATGCGATCGATTCCAACCCCGACGGCTCCATCAATTATTGGCGCGACGAGGCGCAGGTGCACCACGTACCCAAGCGCTCGCTTGTCGACGTACTGGTGTAGTTGAGCGTCACCGCGGTGTGATCCGGCGGTAAACCACCACAAAGGTACCTGTCCCCTTTGCGGTGGTGCGAGGGGAGGACGTGTGGCAGATTTGTATTTGGTGCGGCATGGGCAGACTGAGCTCAATGTGCAGAACATTTTGCAGGGTGGGCACGATTCGCCGCTTACGGCGCGCGGGCGCGAGCAGGCGCTGGCGACGCGCGCGGCGTTTGAGGCGCGTGGCGTGACCTTTGACCGTGTGTATTCCTCCCCGTTGGGCCGGGCGCGGCGTACGGCTGAGCTAATTGCTGGTGAGGGCCGCTCGATAGAGCTGGTCGATGACCTGCGCGAGTGGCATTTGGGCTCGCTGGAGGGTACATCAAATCGCGAGATGCCGCCGCAGCCCTGGGGTGATTATCCGGTGGCCTTTGGTGGCGAGTCTGAAGGCGAGCTCCAGTCGCGCATGGTCGCGGCGCTGTCCCACATCATGGCCAGGCCGCAGCACGACTGTGTGCTGGCAGTCTCCCACGGCTCTTCCTGCCAGGAGTTTCTTGAGTATGTGACTGGCAGGGGAGAGCTACCCGACAACGGTGCCGTGCTTCATTTTGGCTATTGCGACGGTGCGTTTTCGCTCCTTGATTGGTAACGAACGAAAGGACCCCTATGAATAAAGACCTGTATCTGGTTCGTCATGGGCAGACAATATTCAACCTTAAGCGCATTATTCAGGGTTGGAGTGACTCGCCGCTCACGCAGCTGGGATGCGACCAGGCGGCGCGTGCCGGCATGTTCTTGCGTGCGCGCGGCATTGAACCCGATCATGCCTACACCTCCACACTTCATCGCACCGAGCAGACTATCGCCAACCTGTGGCCGGGCTTGGCGTACGAGCGCCTGGACGGTCTGCGTGAGTGGTTCTTTGGCGACTTTGAGGCCGAGCGCGTGATGCTTATGCCCGAGCGCCCGTGGCGAGATTTCTATCGTCAGTTTGGCGGCGAGGGCCAGATGCAGGTGCGCGAGCGCATGGCGGCGACGATAACCGATCTTATGCGACGTCCGGACCACGAGTGCGTGCTCGCGGTGAGCCACGGTTCGGCTATCAAGGAGTTTTTGGACCACGTGCGGGGCGCGGCGGCCGACGAGCGCGAACGCGTGCCGGGCAACTGCTCAGTGCTGCATTTTGCGTTTGACGATGCGGCCGATACGTTTGAACTGGTCGAAGTCTTTACGCAGGAAGACTACGCGCGCGAGCTGGGACTTGAACCGCTCGTGGCTACTGCGGGTCCGCAGCGCGGATAACGCGAGCGCGGCGGCACGGGTCGTCGGCATAACTTCTCGACGCAAAAGGGGCGGAGATGCATGTACCTGCTGCATCTCCGCCCCCTGTTTGTTGGGCTGCCGATTTTTATGCTGGACGGTCTGGTCTTGCTAGAACCGCGCGACCTGGTGCGTGAGCAGACCCGTCGGAACCTGCGCCGCGCCGCCGCTGACCTGCGCGGCGGGGAAGAGCGCAGCTACGGCAAAGTTGAACGGCTCTTTGCCCGTGTAGGTGCCGGCGGCACGTGCATCGTCGGTCAGGAGCTGTGATGCCCCGACCAGCGCGACAGCGTAGGCAGGGTCGTCGGCCAGTGCCGGCTCCGGCGCCTGGTCGAGCATGGCGCGGATGGCCCCGACGGCGTCCTCGCGCTTGACCTCCCACACGCGGTGCGTAATGCCGGCGGGGTCGGTGACGGCGTAGAGCGAGGCGCCCTCTTTTGCGGCGCCGAGGATGATATCCATGACGGGAGAGGCTTCGTAGACAAGCGTTACGGGACGGGGCTGTACCTTGAGGTCGGCGATTGCGCGCGCAGCGGCGGTCGTATCGGCGGCAACCGCGTCGCCGCCCGCCAGCGCACCAACCGGGCAAATCGCCACGACACCCGTCACGCGTCCCGGCTCGCCCGAGCATTCGTACACGTAATACGCCGCACCCGGGTCCTTGAGCATCAGGCCATCGGCAAGGGCTCCGCGCAGAGCATCGTTGCCGCTCAGGATACTGCCCATTGCAGGCAGCGCCTCGAGCACACGGTCCTGAGCCGGGCGGATGCAGGGAAACGGAAGTGCTTTCATGGGCGGTCCTAACGCACGAGTCGGTTTGTTCGCGGCTTATTATGCCCCAACTTGGCCGCTCGCGTCCCAGAGCACGTTATCGGCGAGCGCGATTAGCACCTGCTGACAACGAACGATATCGACGTGGGGCACATATTCGTTGGGCTTGTGCGCGAGCGCGAGCGACCCGGGACCGTAGCTCATGCAATTGCGGTTACCTGTCTTGCCGGCAATGACGGCGGTGTCGGTGTAGCCGGTAAAGAAGCCGACGGTCGTATTCGCGTCCGTCACGTCATCGGCGGCACGCTTGAGCGCTGCTAGAAGGGGAGAGTTCGGGTCGCGCTCGATGGCGGGGCGGTCGCCCGTCACGGTGTAGCTGCCATGGCAACCGGGAACGGCGGCTTCGGCGACGGCGATGGCCTGCTCTACCATTCGCGTCGCGGCGGCCGTATCGGTCGGTGGGGTCAGGCGCATGTCGACCCAGACTGTGGCGCGGTCGGGCACGACATAGGGACGGTAGCCACCTTCGATTTGTCCAAACGTGATGGTCGAAGACCCCAGCTCATCGTGCGCGGGCAGCGCCACAAACGCGCGACGGAGCGAACACACGACCTCGGCCATGGCGGCGACGGCATCCGCGCCCTTCCACGGCTGGCTCGCATGCGCCGTTACGCCAGCCATTTCAATCTCGAACCACGTGCGCCCCTTGTGCGCCACCTGGATCTGTCCGTCGGTGGGTTCGGTGTCCAGCACCCATTCACGCGAGCCGACCCAGCCGGCATCGATCGCGGCCTCTGAGCCGCGCATAAAGTCCTCCTCGTCGACCGAGCAAATGAGTGAGAAGCCACGGCGGGGCAGCTCGCCTTCTGCTGCCACGCGCTCGAGCGTATTGACCAGTGCGGCAATGGCGCAGGCCAGGCCACCCTTCATATCGCAGGCACCGCGGCCATAGAGCTTGCCGTCGCGCACAACCGTCCCGAGCGGCGGAATGTCCGCGTCCCAGCCATCGCCCAGCGTAACGGTATCCATGTGGCAGATGTAGACGAGCCGTGGCTCGTCGCTTTGGCCCGGCACGGTGACCATTAGATTGCGGCGTCCGGGGAGTACTTCGTGCTCTGCAATCTGCACGGCATCGAGTACCGGATGGCTCAGCTGCGCCAACCGTTCCTCAACCAACGCTTTAATATAGCGCTCAATCTCGTCCTCATACGCACCCGGGTCTGAGCTGTCGATCCGCACGAGTCCTTGCGTAAGCCGCCAAGCAAAATCTGTATCAACCATAGGCACCTCACAGATAGTTAGGTCAACATACAGATTGTATGCCAAGAAGCGGCTCGGTGCATTTAATGGAGCGCTCACAAAAACGGGGGCGCCTCTCGTGCGAAAGGCGCCCCCGCGGGCATTCAATGTCAGTGACGGGCAGGCCACATGGGGAACTGCCCGTCAGATCAGCCGGCGCTATTTGATTACGCGCACGCGATACATCGACGGAATCTGCTTGAGCGCCTCGATGGTGCTGCTGTCCAGGTGCTCGTCGGTGTCGAACATGGTGTAGGCGTTCTCGCCGGCGGACTCGTTGGTCATGCGCTGCACGTTGGCGTTGTCCTTGGCAAGGATTGCCGTGATCTGGCCGATCATGTTGGGCACGTTGGCGTGCAGGCAGGCGATGCGGCTTGCGGCGCGCGCCTTGCCCATGCTGCAGGCGGGGTAGTTGACGCTGTGTGCGATGTTGCCGTTCTCCAGGTAATCCTTGAGCTCGCTGATGGCCATGTCTGCGCAGTTGGCCTCGGCCTCGCCGGTGCCGGCGCCCGAGTGCGTGGTGATAAACGTATTGGGCATCTTGACGGTCTTGGGAGTGGCAAAGTCGCAGCTAAACCAGCTGAGCTTGCCTGCACGCAGGGCGGCGTCGACGGCGTCCTCGTCAATGATGGTCTCGCGTGCGTAGTTGATGAGCACGGCGTCCGGGGCCAGCAGGTTAATCTGCTGGGTGCTGATCATGCCGATGGTGTCTGCCTTGCTGGGCACGTGCACGGTGAGGTAGTCGCAGCCGCGGCAGAGGTCCTCGAGCGTGCCCACGCGCTGCACCTCGCGGCTCAGCACCCATGCGTGCTCGACGGAAATGAACGGATCGTAGCCGTAGACGTCCATGCCCAGATCGACGCAGGCGTTGGCGACCTTGGAGCCCACGTTGCCCAGACCGATGACGCCGATGCGCTTGCCCTTGAGCTCGCGGCCCACAAAGGCCTTCTTGGCCTTTTCAGCGTCGACCTGAATCTCGGGGTCGTCGGCGTTGTCGCGCACCCAGTTCATCGACTGCACCACGCCGCGGCTCGAGAGCACCAGCATGCCCAGGACGAGCTCCTTGACGGCGTTGCTGTTGGCGCCGGGGGAGTTAAAGACGACGACGCCCTTCTTGGCGTACTCCTCGATGGGGATGTTGTTGACGCCGGCGCCGCAGCGGGCGATGGCGCGGATGCCCTCGGGCAGCTCGTAGCCGTGCAGGTCGGTGGAGCGCATCAGGATGGCGTCGGCCTCCTCGGCGGTGCTCACAAACTCGTAGCCCTCGCCAAACTCGACCTTGCCGTCCTTGGTGATGTCGTCGATGGTCTTAATCTTGCGCATGGAAAACTCCTTAGCAGGTTTGTCTAAAACAAGTGGTTTGAAGTGGCTGGTCGGCCCGCGCGTTGCGGGCTAGTTAGATCGCGGACTCAAACTATGCTGTGCTTCGAAGTCCTTCATATACGAGGCTAGTGCCTGCACGTCTTCCATGGTTACGGCGTTGTAGACGCTGGCGCGCATGCCGCCCACCAGGCGATGGCCCTTGACGTTTTGAATCTGGTGCTCGGCGGCGCCTGCAACAAAGGCCGCATCGAGCTCGGCGTCGCCGGTGCGGAAGGTGACGTTGGCGATGGAGCGACTGCCTGTCTGCGCAGTGCCGTGGAACAGCTCGCTGTGCCCGAGCAGGTCGTAGAGCAGGTTGGCTTTGGCCCAGTTGCGCTCGGCCATGGCGGCAAGTCCACCGGTCTGCTCCACCCAATGGAACACCTTGCCGCATACGTAGATACCAAAGGTGTTAGGCGTATTGAGCATGGATCCCTTGGCGGCCTGGGTCTTGAGGTCCAGGTACTGCGGCGTCTGCGCAAAGGCGGGGCCATCTGCGATAAGGTCGTCACGCACGATGACCACGGTCACGCCCGCAGCGCCGGCGTTTTTTTGCGCGCCGGCGTAGATGAGCCCGTAGCGCTTAACGTCGAGCGGCTGCGACAGAAAGCAGCTCGAGACATCGGCGACCAGCGGCACATCGCCGCAATCGGGCAGCTCGTGGTACATGGTGCCAAAGATGGTGTTGTTCTGGCAGATGTAGACGTAGTCGAGCCCGTCGCCCGCGACCTCGGCGGCAATGCGCGCGTTGATATTGGCCATGGCGGGAATGCGGTCGAAATTGGTGTCCTCGGAGCTCGCGAGCAGCACGGCCTCGCCGTACTTGGCGGCCTCCTTGTACGCCTTGTTGGCAAAGTTGCCGGTCACGACGTAGCCGGCGCGGCCGCGGCGCATGAGGTTCATGGGGATGCCCGCAAACTGCAGTGTGGCGCCGCCCTGCAAAAACAGGACGCGGTAGTTGTCGGGGATGCTCAGCAGGCGACGCAGGGTTGCCTCGGCGTCGTCGATGATCTGCTGGTACATGCTAGATCGATGGCTCATCTCGAGCACGGACATGCCGCAACCGCGGTAGTCCATCATCTCGTCGGCGATCTCGGCGAGCACGCTTGTGGGCAGCGCTGCCGGGCCAGCTGAGAAGTTGTGCACACGTGCCATCTTCTAGTTCCCCCTTGTAGTCGTTTGGACGTTCGGGTTACTTTAGCACAGTGGAGCGCCAGGCGCGACCGCATCACGGTAAAACTCGAGTGCGTCGCTATGATTTACAGGATGGTTACATGGGGGAGGGGTGCTTTACTCCTCAGGCAAATCCAAATCTGCGAGCGAAGACATGAGGTTCCTAGGCGCTTGATCTCTTCGTCCTAAAGTAGCTACCTCCTAGTCACTACGATGCTAGCGTGGCGATGACGGCTTCGTCGCCGGCGTATATTAGGGTGTTGCCGTCGGGGATGATCGTTTGGCCGTCGCGCTTGAGCATCACCACGATAAAGGGGTGCTTGCCTTGCGGCACGTCGCGCAGGCGCTGGCCGGCAAGGCGGCCGTGAGGTGTCACGGTGACCTCGCGCAGCGTAACCTCGGCACGCTCTTCAAACGTCGGCGCGGCCATCACCAGCAGGTCGCCTTCCTCAATCACGGTATCGCCGTTGGGCAGCACCGGGTGCGCACCGTCGCGCAGCACCAAGACCACCAGCATGTTCGTTGCGCTGCCAATATCGGCGAGCGAGCGTCCGGCAAACGGATGTCCAGCGCCCACCTTGAGCTTTACAAATGACATGCCGTCTTCGTCGCGGTAGTCGTTAAAGGTGCGGCGCACGTCGCCAGTCGCATCGATCATATCGAGCTTCTTCGCCACCGCCGGCAACAGCGAGCCCTGCACCACGATGCTTGACACGGCAATCACAAACACCAGGTCAAATAGGTCGTGTCCGCCGGGAACGCCGGCCACCACGGCAAGGAGACTAAAGACGACCGAGGCTGCTCCGCGCAGGCCCGCCCAGCTTACGAGCGCGACCTGGCGGGGGTTCGTCTTAAAGGGCGCCAGGAGCACGCCGACGGCGATGGGACGGCTCACGAAGAGCATAAACGCCATGAGCGCCAGGCCCGGCAGCAGCATTTGCGGCAGGCGGGCGGGCGTCACGAGCAGGCCGAGCAAGAAGAAGATGGTCATCTCGGCCATCTCGGTGAGGGTGTCAAAGAAGTGCGCCATCTCGACCTTGCCGGTGATGTCGCTGGCGCCCAGTACAATGCCTGCCAGGTACACGGCCAAAAAGCCGTTGCCGCCCAGGTAGCTCGGCAGCGCGTAGGCGACGATGGCCACGGCGAACAAGAAGATGGTCTGCGCGTCCTTGGCCGTTGCGTGCGCGCGTTCAATCAGGCGGCCCGCCGCCCAGCCGATGGCAAGGCCCAGGCCCACGCCCAGGATAATCTGCTTGGCCAGCAGTGCGGGAATGTTGATGTCGCCGCCCGCCGCGAGGGTCGCGAGCACGGCGGTGAGCATGTAGGCGACGGGGTCGTTGGAGCCCGATTCGACCTCGAGCAGCGAGTCGGTGCCGCCTCTCAGCGAAAGGTTGTGCTCGCGCAGCACACTAAAGACGCTCGCCGCATCGGTAGACGCCACGACCGATCCCAGCAGCAGGCCGCCGATCCAGTCGAAGCCCAGCACGAAGTGCGCAAAGGCGCCCGTGATGCCGGCGGTGGCGACAACGCCGAGTGTGCTCAACAGCACCGCCGGCGCGGTGACGGGCTTGGCGCGGTCGATATTGGTGTTAAAGCCGCCGTAGAACATGATGAACAGCAGCGCCGTGCTGCAGACGGTTTCGGTGAGCGCATAGTCGCTAAAGTCGATGTGCGCCGGACCGTTGACGCCCAGCAGCATGCCCAGCGCGATAAAGATGAGCAGGGTGGGAAAGGGGAGCTTTTTTCCGACGGGTTTGATGGTCAGGCACAGAATAATGACGAGGCCGATAAAGAGAAGTATCTGGTTCATGGATGGTGTCCGCTCCTGGGTGGTTGGCGTGGCACGGTCAGTTGTCTGCAGTCATTTGTACCCAAAGATGGTGGGTTTATGAGCTTGGATTGCGGGCGTGCGCATTTTCGACACGAGGCTGCGGCGTGTGCGACGCTGGTCGGGACGCTGGGCCAGACGGCGTGGCGTGAGCGGCGCGGGTTGACAGGCGTGCTCTGGCGACCGTTGACGGTATGCAACCCTTTCCAGCTTTATTGCAACGGAGTACAATGGATAACATTTAAGTTCAACTTGAAGTTTTAGTTGTGGCTCCGGGCTTCGGCCGCAATGTAAAGAGAGGCGTTCCATGGCGATCTATGTGACATCCGATGCTCACGGGCACGTGCGTGCGCTTGACGAGGCCCTGTCCAAGATTTCGCTGGCGTCCGACGATACCCTGTACGTGCTGGGCGACATGATCGATCGCGGACCCGATCCGGTTGGCGTTATTAAGCTCGTGCGCTCGCTACCCAACGCTCGCGTGCTCAAGGGCAATCACGAGCAGATCATGCTCGATGCCATCATTGGCCAAGATCCGCTCGATGCCGAGACCTGGGATATCAACGGTGGCTGGACGACGCGCGAGCAGCTCAACGACATGGAATTTGAGGCATACGAGGAGCTCGTGCGATGGATGGCCGCGCTGCCGCTCTACGCGGTGGTCGAGACCGAGGAGCGCCCGTATCTGCTGGTACATGCTGGAATCGAGATGAAGGCGGCGCGCGCGTTTTTGCTTGAGCATGGCGTCGATTGTGCCGATGGCGTTGGAGCGGTGGGTGCCGATCGCGAGCTGCTGCAGCAGATGCTCGCGGTACAGTCGTCCGATGACCTGCTGTGGATTCGTCACGGCTATTGGGATGTGCCGACCGGGCTGCTTTCTGCCGAGGGTAAGGGCCCGGTCGTTGTGAGCGGTCACACGCCAACGGTGTCGCTCGGGCGTTATTGCGAGGTCGGTGGTCTTGCGGGGCTCGATGAGGAGTCGGGCCGCGGGCAGATTGTGCGCCTGGGCGGCGAGGATGCCGCCGGTGTGCCCGATCGCATCGACATCGACTGCGCTGCCGCCACCGGCTCCGAGTTCGGTCGCGTGGGCATCCTGCGCCTGGACGACGGGGCGGAGTTCTACGCGAACATCAACCCGGGCGAATAATCGGTGCAAGGGGTAGCTAATTTGGGACGGGGCTTATTTGACTACTTTTGCCCTTCTGCCCGCTAATTGATTTCTCTGGGACGGGGATTAAATAATCATTTGGCTGCCCGCCGGCTAAGTGAGTAGACTTTTTTGGAAATGCCGAGCACCCAACATATTTGCCTCAATAAAACCGCAGGTCACAGACTTGTGCTCTGTTGGTGTGGTCGGGGATTCGGTAAAAGTCTACTCACTTAGTTTTGCGTGATGAATATTGTCCGCAACGAGACCCCAGCCGGGGTGATTCCATCGCAAATTCCGGTGACCGGGCAGCTAATTAGGCGCCGTATGGGTTGCGGTCGCGTTCTATGCGTTGGCGGATGTGGGCGTACTCGATAATCAGTAGCACCAGGAGTAGGGCCATGATGGCTAGGTAGCTCACCACAGCGCCCATCAGACCCAGCAGCTTAATCAAGATCACCGGCAGCACCACGCTTACGGCGAAGCAGATCAGGTAGATCTTGGTGACGTCTCCAGCGTGGCGTAGCACCGTGATGATGGCGTAGATAAAGTCGATGGCCGCGGTGACGCCGCCGGCGACGACCATCAGCAACGCCAGCGTACGGTAGCGCTCAAAGCTGAGGCCGTACATAAAGCTCATGAGGGGAATACCGGGACCTGCCATAAATGCGGCGCACACGCCGGTGATGGCCACGATCAGCGCCATAACGGCAACAATAATCAGGTCAAAGCGACGACGCTTGCGAGGATTAGCCCAAATGCTCGACAAGCGCAGGAGCTGCGGTTTATAGATAAATCCAATGCTCAACAGAATAGCCTGCGCCGGAAAGAACAGGGCATTAAAGTACAGCTGATATTTGTATGCCAGCGCGCCTTCCATCACAAACTTGGGCATGCTCTCAATTAGGTTGAACAGGAACAGTGCACCAAAGAGCGGGGCGCACTGGACAAACAGGTGGCCGACCTCGCGCAGGCTCACGCGGCGCGATTTTTCGGTCTCGAGCAGGGCAAGCGGCGCGGTGACCAGCACGAGCGAGGCGATCGCGGCGATGCCCATGGCCATGGCCGCGATGGGCATGCTGCGCGTGAGGAACAGCGCCGCGCTAAAGACCACGATGACGCCGATGGAGCGCAGCGTTTGGCTCATGCCAGCCAGGTAGAGCTTGTCGGCCTGCTGCAGGCGGCCTTCGTACACGTCGGCGACGCCGTCGATGACCTTATACAGGTAGACGCCCAGGCCGATCGTCGCCATTTGCGCGTCATAGCCGCGGGCGCTGCTATACATGAGGCCGCAGCCTAGGGCGAGCGCTCCGCAGATCCAACGATTGAGCTGGTAGGAGGCGAAGGACGTCTTTTCGTCGATGTCCGAGACCTGGAAATTGCGCACGCCGTAGTTGCATGCGATCATGATGAGCGTGCCGGTGACAAAGGCGATGGAGAACTTGCCGGCTTCTTCGGCGCCCACGAGCTGTGTGGACACGATGGTGAGCAGCGGAAACGCCAAGCCCCACACGGCGGTGCCGAGAGCGTTCCAAAGGTAATCGCGGCGGGTGGCGTGCTCCTCGTATTCCGCTTCCTGCATGGAGAAGCCGCCGCCGTAGACGGCACCGAGCAGACGGTTCCACCAAGCGTTGACCATGCGGCGGACGGGGCCGGGCTCCCGATCGCGTTCGCGCCGGCGACGGCGCGTGGCCTGGCTGCTATCGGGCCCGCCGGCGTTGCGCTGACTCAGCTCCTGGATGCGTGCGAGCTCCTCGGCGGTGTGCGAGGCGGGGAACAGGCCGTTCTCGATGCGTCCGCCCTGGGCCCTTGCGGTGCCGCTGCCCGCTACGGCGGGGTCGGCGACGCCGTTGCGGCGGGCGATGGCGCGGCGAATGCTATCGAGGGGCGTGATGCTCAAAGCGGGGTCCTTTCTATTGCTGCGCTCTAGTATAGACACCGCGGTGTTCGCTCGTGTTTTTGAACGGATTGTTCAATAATTTCGGCGGGCGGCTGTAATTTGTCGGTAAACGTGCGGTATCCTGTTGAAGTTTTGTGACACCCCCGATGCCGCCCACGCGGTACCAAGGAGCTTCTACCTATGGACGTCGCCGCATTCTTACTGGCTCTTGTGCCGATTATTTGGCTGGTCGTGATGCTGCTGTGCTTTAAATGGCCAGCTTGGAAGGCCGCTATCGGATCGTTTGTCCTTTCGTGCTTGCTTGCCTTCGCATGGTGGCACCTGCCGGCAGCGCAGATCGCGACCGCCTCGCTCGAAGGTTTTTTGATGGCTCTGTGGCCCATCGTCCTGGTGATCATCGCCGCGGTGTTCACGTATAACCTGTGCGTTCGTACGGGCGCCATGGACGTGATCGGCAGCATGATCACCTCCATCAGCAGCGACCGCCGTCTGCTGGCGCTGCTCGTGGCTTGGTGCTTCGGTGGCTTTATGGAGGGCATGGCCGGCTTCGGTACCGCTGTCGCCATTCCCGCCGGCATGCTCGCGGGCCTGGGCTTTGAGGCCGTGCCTGCCGTGCTCATCTGCCTGCTGGCCAACGGCGTGCCCACGCCCTACGGCTCCATCGGCATCCCCACGGTGTCCGTTGCCGACCTTGTGGGTTTGGATTCCCTTCACCTGGCGACCGTTCAGCTGGTGCAGCTCGCACCGTTCTTTGTGGTGATGCCGCTATTTATTGTGCTGGTTGCGGGCCGTGTTGCCGATGACCAGGGCAATGCCGCGAGTGTGGGCGAGCGTCTGCACGGTGTTGCCGGCGTGGCGTTGCTCTCCGGCGTGTCGTTTGTCGGCGCGGCTCTGGTCGTTGCCATGTTTGTGGGCCCCGAGCTGGCCGTGGTCGTAGGATCCATCGTTTCGCTCGCGCTGACAGCTGCGCTTGCCATGCGTGCCGAGAAGTCGGGGCATCTGGACACACGCTTTCACATGAATATCGAGGCGGGGGAGAAGCTCACCGTTAAGTCGGCGCTTTCGGCCTGGTCGTGCTTCATCCTGATCTTTGTGTTGCTGCTGGGCACGTCTAACCTGGTGCCCGCCGTGCATGCTGCGCTCGCGCCGTTTGCGAGCCATGTGCAGGTGTATTGCGGTGAGAATCCCGGTATGCTTACGTTTTCGTGGATCAACACGCCAGGCGTCTGGATTTTCCTGGCGGCGTTTGTCGGCGGCGCCATTCAGGGTGCTTCGCCGCGCATGATGGGCGAGGTGCTGGCCGCGACCGTCAAGCAGATGATGCCGACGGTTATCACCATGCTTTCGGTGCTGGGCTGCGCCAAGGTGATGGGCTATGCCGGCATGATTTCGTCGATCAGTGCGTTCTGCATCGCCGTCGCCGGTGGGCTGTACCCGATTCTGGCTCCGTGGATCGGTGCGGTTGGTGCGTTTGTGACCGGCTCGGGCACGTCCTCGGGCATGCTGTTTGGCCCCATTCAGAGCCAGGCTGCCACTGCGCTGGGTGTGAGCGACTACTGGATGGTCGCATTGAACGCCCTGGGCGTCGCCGCCGGTAAGATGATCTCGCCGCAGACCCTCGCCATTGGTCTTGCCGCCGTGCACGTGCGCGGTAAGGATGCCGAACTCCTGGGCGCCGTCCTGCCCTACGCTGCCGGCATGCTGGCCCTGATGAGCGCCATAGCCATGCTCGGCCAAAACCTGCCGCTGTAGTCGGCACTTAGGGACGTTCCTTATGTGCCGGCACTTTGGGAACGTCCCTAAGTGCCGGCATCCGGGGGCGCTCCTTGAATGTTGCCTGTTCAAGAGTGTTCCCAATGACTAGGCGTTTAAAAACGTCCCCAACGACTAGGCCGCTTGCGTGCGATTTTTGACCGTTGGGCGGGCGCTTCGCCGTTGCCGCAAAAACGGTTTTGCATATCGGGTACAACGGGCTTTACGTGAGTAAAGTGTGCGCCGCGTCCACGTGTCGCGCTTTTAAAGGAGGCCCCATGCCCGGTGTTACCCCCGCAGAAGTTCTGTCCAACTTTGGCATCACGCTGGTCGAAGATCCCGCCGAGAACCAGCCCCGCCTGCTGGTTGACCTGCCGGCAGCCGAGCTCGTCGAGCATGCGATTCGCCGCGAAGAGGGCCGTATGGCCTCCAACGGTGCACTCGTGATCGAGACGGGGGAGCGTACCGGACGTTCGCCCAACGACCGCTTTATCGTCGACACGCCCGACGTGCACGACAAGATTGCCTGGGGTGCCGTCAACCGCCCGCTGTCCGTCGAAAGCTACGAGGTCATCAAAGCCGGCATCGTCGACTATCTCAACGAGCGCGATGTGTTCGTCACCCGCGGTATGGCCGGCGCCGATCGTAACCATACGCGTCGCCTGCTTGTCGCCTGCGAGCGTGCCAGCCAGGCGCTCTTTATTAAGCAGATGCTCGCCCGCCCGCTCGCTCGCGAAATCGCGCGCACCGGCGAGCCGGACTTCTGCGTCCTTGCCGCGCCAGGTTACCAGTGTGACCCCGCCATCAAGGGCCTCAACTCCAGCGCCGCGGTGGTCATCAACTTCCAGGAGCGCGTGATTCTGGTCGCGGGCACCGGCTACTCCGGTGAGATCAAAAAGTCCATCTTCAGCGTCATGAATTACCTGCTGCCCGTCGAGGATGACGTACTGCCCATGCATTGCTCGGCCAGCATGGATCCCGTCACGCACGAGACCGCGGTGTTCTTTGGCCTGTCGGGCACCGGCAAGACCACGCTTTCGGCCAACCCCACGCGCCTGCTTATCGGCGACGACGAGCACGGCTGGTCCGATATGGGCATCTTTAACGTCGAGGGCGGCTGCTACGCCAAGTGCGAGGGCCTGGACGCGTTCCACGAGCCCGAGATTTTCAACGCCGTTCGCTTTGGCGCCATCTGTGAAAACGTGGTACTCGATGAGAATCGCAAGCCCAACTACGACGACGTCTCGATTACGCACAATACGCGCGTGGCCTACCCCGTCGAGCATATCCCCAACGCGTGGACCAAGGGCATGGGTACCACCCCGAGCGTCGTGCTGTTTTTGACCTGCGACGCCTTTGGCGTGCTGCCGCCTATCTCACGCCTGACGGCCGATGCCGCCATGTACCACTTTGTGACGGGCTTTACGGCCAAGATCCCCGGCACCGAGGTCGGCGTCACCGAGCCCACGCCCACGTTCTCTTCGCTGTTCGGCGAGCCGTTTATGCCGCTCGACCCCATGGTTTACGCCAAGATGCTTGGCGAGCGCATTGCCGACGGCCGCACGCGCGTGTACCTGGTCAACACCGGCTGGATTGGCGGCGGCTACGGCGTGGGTCATCGCATCGAGCTGGCCTACACGCGCTCGCTGGTCGCTCGCGCCCTCGACGGTACCATCGAGGACAGCGAGTTTGTGCACGACGATATCTTTAACGTTGACATTCCCACTACGTGCCACGGTGTGCCCGACGGCATCCTGGTGCCGCGCCAGTACTGGCAGAGCACCGCGCGCTACGACGAGGCAGCGCACAACCTGGCCGTGATGTTCGAGGAGAACTTCGAGAAGAAGTACTCGCATCTGCCCGAGTCCGTAAAGGCCGCCGGCCCGCACGCTCAGGTGCCCGCCGAGGCCCGTCATCGCGGCCGCGGCCTGCTGGGACTCCGCCACTAGCGTCGCCTCAGACCCAAAACCACCACAAAGGGGACAGGCACCTTTGTGGTGGTTTTGCTCGCGCGGATGACTCAGGTTACAATACGCCTGACATATCGCCCCCTTCTCCGGATGGGGGCAGCGTAAGCGCTCTTGTGGCGGCACCGTAGGACTTTGAAGGTGGCCGTCGTAAGGGCGCTTTTTAGGTGCCCTCGCTCGGGCGCGCACAATGAAGGGAGAGCGTATGAAGAGCTTTATTGCCGAGGATTCATTCTGGGAGCTGTTTCCGCGGGCAGCGGTCGGCGTTGTGGTTGTGAAGGGCATGAAGCCCGCGGCTCAGATTCCTCAAGAGGACGTGGATGCGATTGCGGCGTTGCTCGACCGCGCCAATATCGACGCGGAGCGTCATCTGACCAGCGATACTATCAGCGAGAATGCGCCGGTTAAGGCTTGGCGTGACGCGTACCGGCTGTTCAAGACTAAAAAGGGCGCGCGTTGCTCAGTTGAGAACCTGCTCAAGCGCGTGCTCAAAGGCAAGCCGGTCGGCCACATCACGCCGGCGGTGGATATCTACAACACGATTTCGTTGACTTATGCGTTGCCCGTTGGCGGTGAGGATTTGCATGCTATTGAGGGCAATCTGCGCCTGGCGGTGACCGACGGCGGCGACGCGTTCTTGCCGCTTGGCGAGGAGGCGGATGATCCGACGCTGCCCGGTGAGCTTGCCTATATCGATGATGCGGGCGCCGTCTGCCGTTGTTGGAACTGGCGCGATGGCGTTCGAACGGCGCTGTCCGATGATTCGGCGGACGCATTTCTGGCGATTGAGTGCGTGGAGCCCGAGCGGATGGGGGATTGCCAGGCTGCCATCGATCGCTTGGCCGAGCTGCTCGAGCGCTATCTGGGAGCGACGGTTGTCATTAAGACGCTTGTGACCCGCGACAATCCTTGCGTGGAGCTGTAGCGGCGCCTAGAACCTATTGATGTCACAAACCACCACAAAGGTGCCTGTCCCCTTTGTGGTGGTTTTTATGTTGATGGGTTAACAAATGGGGTATTTGGGTACGGGTGTCGCCTTATGCGACTAAGATGTTTACCCGTTAGCATTATGCAAGCGAAAGGCGGTCGTCTCCCATGCAGCAGAGCGACGAGACACGTTTCGAGGACTTTGTCGGACTGATCAGCGGACTCTACAAGGAGATCCAGCGCATTAAGACGTCTGAGGGCGCAAGGCTGGGTCTCAAGGGCTCCGACGTTATGTGCCTGTACTATCTTGAGCGCAGCAAGGACGGCCTGACTGGTGCCGACCTGGCTCGCATGGCAGGCGTGACCCGCGCCGCCGTCTCGCGTACGCTCGCGCATCTGGAGGAGGGCGGCTACGTCGAAGTCGATGATTCGGGCGATGCCGCCGTTAAGTATCGTGCTCCGGTTCGCCTGACCGCTCTGGGCGGCGAGAGCATGAGCGAGGCGGACCGCATCATTCGCGAGGTGCTCGATACCACCGGTAAGGCTATGGGTGTGGAGCAGCGCGAGCAGATGTATGCATCGCTGCGTACGATTCTCGACACCCTGCGCGAGATCTAAGGCCGCCAAGGCATTTGCTTCCCATTAACAACTGCATAGTCCCGTTTGAGCGCGTATACCGTGCCGGGGCATTGCTGTCAAAATTCCCCGCGCGAGCTCCGCGCAAGAAAGGATTTGTTATGTCCATTCGTATTATTACCGATTCCGCAAGCGATATGTCGCCGGCGGAGCACCCCGCTCTGCGTGTTTTGCCGCTGTCCGTCACCTTTGGCACCGATGTGTATATGGATGGCGTCGACATCGATCATCAACGCTTTTACGAGATACTCGTGGAGCGCGATGAGCTGCCCAAGACCGGCCAGGTCAACCCGTACGCGTTTTCGCAGGCGATTGCCGAGGCACGTGAGGCCGGCGACGAGGCAGTGATTATTACCGTGGGCGCCAAGCTTTCGGGCACCAATCAGAGTGCCCGTACCGCACTTGCCGAGGCGCCGGGCGGCGACGTGTTCGTGGTGGACAGCAATAACGTCACCCTGGGCGAGCGTGTCCTGGTCGAGTATGCGTTGCGCTTGGTGGACGAGGGCCGTAGTGCGGCCCAGATCGCGGCGGCCGTCGAGGCAGTCCGTGACCGCGTGGTGGTTATCGGTCTGCTCGAGACGCTGGAGTACTTGGTGCGCGGCGGCCGCCTGTCTGCTGCGGCCGGCGCTGTGGGCACGTTGCTCAACGTAAAGCCCGTTGTGGCCGCCGAGGACGGCCTGATCGTGCAGCTGGGCAAGGCGCGCGGTTCCAAGAACGGTCGTAACCTGCTCAACCAGAAGGTAGAAAAGGCGGGCGGCGTCGACTTTTCCATGCCGCTGGCGCTGGGCTATACAGGCCTTTCGGACGCCGTGCTCAAGAAATATATCGAGGACAGCGCGGCACTGTGGGCCGGTCACACCGAGGGCGAGCTGTCCATCCACACCATTGGCGCCACCATCGGCACCCACGTGGGCCCCGGCGCCGTAGCCGTAGCCTTCTTCCGCCCCGCCAACTAGCTTTCCGGTCAAAACCACCACAAAGGGGACAGGCACCTTTGTGGTGGTTTATGCTTTTCCGGGTGGAAGGGAGCGAGCAATGGCGTCTGAGGGCTTTTTTGAACGGGTGTACGAGGTGGTCGAGCAGATCCCCGAGGGGATGGTCGCCACGTATGGCCAGGTGGCGCTGCTTGCCGGTCGTCCGCGAAGTGCGCGGTACGTGGGGTATGCCCTGCATAGTAATCCGCGCCCCGGCGAGATTCCCTGTCACCGCGTGGTGTTTGCCGACGGGCACATATGCGAGGGCTTCGCTTTTGGCGGTCCCGATGCTCAACGTGAGCTTTTGCTAGGGGAAGGTGTGGCGTTTAAGGACGACATGCACGTCGACTTGGCCGCCTGTCGCTGGCCTGCCGGGCTCTAGCGGTTCTGCCGTGGCGAAAACCACCACAAAGGCGCCTGTCCCCTTTGTGGTAGTTTTACGCTGTAGGTTTACCAGAGCTAACTTATGGAGAAGGTGTGGCGGCGTACTTTGCCGTCAGAAAGTAAACCACGGTGAACTATATTGGTTTCAGCAACGGAGCAGGCAATAGGCGATGAAAAAGCCTGCCCTGTTGAGTTTGATTCGCATCCCTCCCCTCTGTGCGATTCAACGGTGTACTTCGGGAACAGGCCCGCTGGCAACTAACTGCCAGCGGGCCTGTTCCTGTTTGTCGGGGGAGTGCGATGGACGGAGCCGAAGCGGTCCGGCTCCAAAAAAGGCGGACGCCGTAGCGCCCGCCCTATAGCAATCGAAAGCTCAAGCCAGCAGATCGGTCTAGTACACCATGCCCATGGCGTCCTGAACTTCTGCCAGGGTCTGCTCGGCGATCTCGTTGGCGCGACGATTGCCCTCGTGCAGGACGTCCTTGACGTAATCCAGATCGTTCTCGTAGCGCTGACGACGCTCACGGATCGGCGCGAAGTACTCGTTGACGGCCTCGGTCACGTACTTCTTGAGCTGGCCGGAGCCGCCCATGCCAATCTCCTCGGCAATCTCGACCTCGGAACGGCCGGTGCAGATGGCGGCCGTCGAAAGCAGGCCGGACACGCCGGGGCGGTTCTCGGGATCGAACGTGATCATGCGCTCGGAGTCGGTCTGGCTCTTCTTGATGCGCTTGGCCGTCTCCTCGGCGGTCATCGAGATGTTGATGGCGTTGCCGTAGCTCTTGCTCATCTTGCGACCGTCCAGGCCGGGCAGCAGCGGGGTCTCGGACAGCAGCGCGTCGACCTCGGGGAACACCTTGCCGTAGCGGTTGTTAAAGCGGCGGGCGATGGTGCGGGTGAGCTCGATGTGCGGCAGCTGGTCGCGGCCGACGGGCACCACATTGCCCTTGCAGAACAGGATGTCGCAGGCCTGGTGCACCGGGTAGGTGAGCAGAAGGCCGGTGAGCTCGTGTCCCGAGGCCTCCATCTCGGCCTTGACCGTGGGGTTGCGCGCCAGCTCGGCCTCGGACACCAGCGACAGGAACGGCAGCATGAGCTGGTTTGCGGCGGGCACAGCGGAGTGCGCGTAGATCATGGTCTTGTCGGGGTCGATGCCGCAGGCAAGGTAGTCCATGACCATGTTGTACACGTTGTCCTGGATATGCTCGGTGGTGTCGCGGTCGGTGATGACCTGGTAGTCGGCGATGAGCACGTTGGTCTTGGCGCCCATGTTCTGCAGTTCAACACGGCCCTTGAGGGTGCCAAAGTAGTGGCCCAGGTGCAGACGTCCGGTCGGGCGGTCGCCGGTGAGCATGGTGAACTTCTCGGGCGTCTTTGCCAGGCCCTCGCGAATGGCGTTGCTCTTTTGCAGCGCGACTTCGTAGCTGTTCTCGTTTGGCATGATTGCTCCTAACGTTCGTTCGCAGGTTTTGATGATAGCGTGTTTATTGAGAGGGGTGGGCGTGAGTGGGTGAGGGACTGCCAGGGGCCGGCTTTCAAGTCCGCCGCGGCGTTCGCGCGAACGGCTGCCAACGCCTCGGCACATCCTCGGCAGCTTGCCCTAGAGCTTGTGGTGGCGCTCTTCTTTGCGCTCCTCGGCTGCCTGCTCCTCCTGCTTAAAAGCGGGGTCGTCGGGGGTGACCAGCTCGTCCTCGTGCGTGCGCTTGTTGTAATGGTGGCGCAGCACGGGTTCAAACAGGTGCAGGTGCTTGGCGAAGGCAGCCGAGCCAATGGCGAGCACGGTAAAGATGAGCACACGCATGGGCACCTCGACCTGGTTAATCGCGGCGGCGCCGGCCGAAAGCATGATGCACCAGGCATAGATGAGCAGCACGGCCTGTTTTTGGTTGTAGCCTTCTTGGATCAGGCGGTGGTGGATGTGGCCCTTGTCGGCCTGCCCGATGCTAATGTGGGCGCGCTTGCGGCGCACAATGGCGCTAAACGTGTCGATGATGGGCACGCCGGCAACGATGAGCGGGATGATAAGCGAGGTGAGTGCGGCGGTGCGGCTCACGTTGAGCAGCGAGATGGAGCCCAGCGCAAAGCCCAGAAGCAGCGACCCCGAGTCGCCCAAGAAGATGCTTGCGGGGTTGAAGTTGTAGCGCAAAAAGGCCAGACAGGCGCCAAAGAGCGCAATGGAGAGCGCGGCGGCGTCGATGCGGCCCGAGAGCACGGCCATCGAAAACATGGTGAACGACGCGATGCCGCAGATGCCCGTGGCCAAGCCGTCGAGGCCGTCGATGAGGTTAATGATGTTGGTGAATGCCACCAGATAGATCACGGTGATGGGGTAGGCGAGCCATCCGAGCATGATCTCGCCGGGGGCAAACGGGTTGACGATGACGCCGATTTTTAGGCCGCCGATACAGGCGATAAGCGCGGCGAGGACTTGTCCGGCCAGCTTTTGCTTGGGCGTGAGCTGGAAGACGTCGTCGATAGCGCCGGTCGCAAAGATGACGGTAAAGGAGAGCGCCAGCATGGGATAGCTAATGTGAAGGCGCGGGTGCGGCACCAGGACGGGTGGCCAGCCTAGGTACCAGGTGCCTAGGATTTGCACAATGCAGGCAACGACCAGGCCCAAAAACACCGCCGTTCCGCCCAAACGCGGGATGGGCTTGGTGTTGATGCGGCGCTTGGAAGGGTAGTCGACGGCATCGAGCTTAATTGCCAAGCGCTTGACCAGGGGCACCGCGAGGAAGGTCGTGATAAAGGCCGCCGCTGCCACGCATAGGTACGGTATGTAGCTCGGGGATGAAGCCATGAATCTAAAAACCGCCAAGCGTCGAAGGAAAAGGTCAAAGGTTGCTACGCGGAAATGGCATAGCTGTCCCATGATACTCGACCGAGGGGGGTGCGGAGGTTTGCACCGTGCGATTATCACGCGCATACCAGATATTGGAATGTTGTCGATGGCTTGTCGGGATGCCGGCGGGGATCCATATGGACTGTATGGTGATTTTCGGCAAAAGAAAACCACCCCCCACGTTACGAAAATGAACCCACCTAAAACAGGTGGGTGCCCTCATCGACTGTTCCAGCGTCCTTAACAACGAAGGATACCTGTACTAGGTACGACTGTGTGGGCTCCCTAAATAAACGCGACGGTTCACCCAGTTGCTCCGCGGGGGGCGGAATACCTACATCATAAAGCGGCACTTTATCGATTCCAGTCTTGACATTACAAAAATCGTGTCGGACGATTACGGCGCCTTGGGCTCGAGCCGTCTGTGCGGTTGGCCCTCTTGCGCTTGAGCTGCTGAATCGTTGTTTTGGAGCATGTTTTTATGCCGACGTCGTTGACCGAACTTTTTTCGCCCGCCTGCCATTTGTGTCCGCGCCGTTGCGGTGCGGCGCGCGATGAGGGCGCGCGCGGCGTATGCGGTGCTAACGACACGCTCAGGGTGGCCCGCGCGGCGCTTCATATGTGGGAGGAGCCGCCTATCTCGGGCGAGGCCGGTTCGGGCACGATCTTCTTTAGCGGTTGCTCGCTTAAATGTATCTACTGCCAGAACCACGAGATCTCGACCGGCAATTTTGGCCTTGAGATTTCGCCTGAGCGCCTGGTCGAGATTATGCTGGAGCTGCAGGACCAGGGTGCCAACAACATCAATTTGGTGACGGCGACGCACTATGCGCACCTGTTGCCTGCCGCGATTGCCGCGGCACGGGCGCGCGGACTGGTTATCCCAATCGTCTACAACACGAGTGGTTACGAGCGCGCGAGTGCCGTGGCGGCGCTGGGCGACCTGGTCGATGTGTGGCTCACCGACTTTAAATATGCCGATGCCGGGCTTGCGCAGTCGCTCTCCCATATAAAGGATTACCCGCGTGTGGCCGTGTCGGGTCTGGCCCAGATGGCGCGCGAGATCGAGCGCCGCGGGGGAGAGTTGGTGGACGAGGACGGGCTTATGAAGCGTGGCATGATCGTGCGTCACCTGGTGCTTCCGGGGCATGCAGACGATTCGTGTCGCGTGCTGGACCTGGTGTGGCAGACGGTGGGCGACGTGCCGATCTCGGTTATGAACCAGTACACGCCCAATGCGCTCATGCGCGAGCAGGGCGGCGACCTGGCACGCGCCGTGACGCGTGAGGAGTACGAGCAGGTGCTCGACCATGCCGACGACCTGGGTTTTACGACGATGTTCTGGCAAGAGGGCGGCGCGGTAGACGAGAGCTTCACCCCGGCCTTCGACACCACCGGTGTTCTTACCAGCGCAAAGTAGCGCGTTCGTCGATGATTTTTCTGGGACGGGGATAAAAAATCATCGAGAGGATCGCCTGTTCGAAAAGTTGCCAAAATAGCCGCGCCCCAAAAAGACTGGTTATTGGGCGTTGACAGTTGGCGAGCCGTAGGTAAAATATCAACTTGTCCTGGGGACGTAGCTCAGTTGGGAGAGCGCTGCCGTCGCATGGCAGAGGCCGAGGGTTCGACTCCCTTCGTCTCCACCCTTGGATTTGATAAGCCGCTGACATTGTGTCGGCGGCTTTTTTTAAAAGAAAGGGCTATACCATGGCCGAGCTTGAGTCCCAACCACTGTCTGCCGAGGAGCGCGCCGAGTTGGAGGAGCTCCGCGCCGAGAAGGCTCGTCGCGAGGCCCAGGAAGAGGCCCGTCGCGAGCGCGAGGAGCTGGCTGCCCTGCGTGCCGAGCGTACGAAGGCCGAGGAGGCCGCCGCGAACGCCGTATCCGCATCGGTGCCCGCGCCCGCACCCAAGCCCGCCGCTGCGAAGCCTGCACCTGCCGCGCCCAAACCTCAGCCTAAAAAGGCCGCTCGTCCCAAGTCCGCCGAGCCCAAGCCGAGCCGTGACGAGATGACCTTTGCCCAGCGCATGGTTACCTCCAAGGAGCCTTCGGGCGAGAACGAGATCCCTGGCATGGCGCCGGCTCAAAAAATCATCATTGTCCTTGCCCTCATCGCGTTTGTCATCTTTATGGGCTACACGATCCTGACCAGCATGGGCCTGCTCTAACCGATTTGCATCGGGCGTCATGTCCGCATGCTCTGCTCCTGTCCAACCCTCAAATTCTGCACCACACATCCGAAAGGTCGCCCCATGGCTTTGACCGACATCTCTCATCCCACCGACATCGCAATGCTCACCGATCTGTACGAGCTCACTATGGCCCAGGGCCTGTGGGAGAGCGGCAAGGCCAATGAGCAGGGTTGTTTTACCGCGTTTTACCGCGACCATCCCTTTGGCAGCGCCTATGCCGTCATGTGCGGCACCGCCGAGCTGCCCGAGCTGGTCGAGAATCTGCGCTTTACGCCCGAGGACATCGACTACCTCGCCTCGCTCCAGGCCCCTGCCGGCGGCGCGATGTTCAAGCCTGGATTCCTCGACTACCTGCGCGATTTTCGTGCGCATGTAAACATCGACGCTGTGCCCGAGGGCGAGCTCGTCTTTCCGCGCGAGCCCATGGTGCGCGTCACCGGCCCCGCGCTGGAGTGCCAGCTGCTCGAGACGGCGCTGCTCAACATCGTCGGGTTCCAGACGCTTGTCGCCACCAAGACGGCGCGCGTGGTGCTCGCCGCCGACGGCCGCCCCGTGGCGGAGTTTGGCCTGCGCCGAGCCCAGGGTCCCGATGGCGGCCTGGCCGTTGCGCGCGCGAGCTACGTTGCCGGCTGCTCCTCTACGTCCAATGTGCTCGCCGGCCGCCGCTACGGTATTCCCGTCTTTGGCACACATGCGCACAGCTGGGTGATGAGCTTCGATTCCGAGCTCGAGGCCTTCCGTGCCTTTGCCAAGTCGAGCCCCAAGAACTGTACGCTGCTCATCGACACCTATGACGTGCGCGAGGGCTGCGAGCATGCCATTACGGTTGCCAAGGAGATGGAGGCGGTGGGCGAGCGTCTATCGGCTATTCGCATCGACTCCGGCGACCTCGCCAAGCTCTCCAAGTATGTGCGCGGTCGTTTTGATGCCGAGGGCCTGCCCTATGTGGGGATCTCGGTTTCTAACGATCTGGATGAGTACACGATTCAGTCGCTGCTCGACCAGGGCGCGCCCATCGACAGCTTTGGCGTGGGTACCAAGCTCGCGACCTGCTATGACCAGCCGGCGCTGGGTGGCGTGTACAAGCTTTCCGCCCGCCGTGCGAGCGAGGCAGATCCATGGACGCCGGTGGTCAAGCTCTCCGAGCAGCCCTACAAGCGCACGATCCCGGGTGTGCAACGCGTGCGCCGTTATTACGACGGCTTTGGCGGCCCGGTCTGCGACATGATCTACGACGAGGACCATCTGGCGGGGGAGGGCGCCGCGCGCGGCAATACCCTCGTGGCCGTGAATGATGCCGCCCTGGTGACCGACGTGTCCGAACTTGAGTATCGCGAGCTGCTGGTGCCGATCGTGCGCGATGGCAGTGCGGTGGCTCCGCGTGAGAGCATCCAGGACGCGCGCGAGCGCTGTGCTTGGGCGCTCGATCATCTGGACGCAGCTTTCAAGCGCTTCCTGTACCCGCAGACCTATGTGGTGGGCATGGAGCAGGGCCTGGCTCAGGTGCGCGACGAGCTCGTGCGCAAGAACATGGCCGCGGCTTCTGCCTTTCCTTGGGCTCACTAATTCCTTGGGCGGTAGGGGCGAGTCACGCTCCCTTGGCCGCCAGCTCGGCCGTTCGCTGAACAGTTGATTGGTTTGACGTATGACGACTTCTTATAAAACTATGGTGGTAAAGATCGGTTCGTCCACGGTGGTGGGCGCCGATGGCAAGGTCAACCGCGCCTTTATCGGCGGACTTGCCGATCAGGCCGCAGCGCTGCGCAAGCTCGGCTGGCGTCTGGTCGTGGTGAGCTCGGGCGCTATTGCCTGTGGCTATCCCGTGTTGGGCTTCGACCGCAAGCCGGTCGGCGACCTGCCGAGCCTGCAGGCCTGCGCCTCGGCCGGTCAGTGCATCATCTCGTCGGCCTACGACGAGGAGTTCCATGCGCGCGACCTGCTCACCTCGCTCGTGCTGCTCACGCGCCACGATACGGCCCGCCGCACGTCCTACCTGCACGCGCGCGACGCCCTGCTGCGCCTGGTGGAGCTGGGCGTGGTGCCGGTCGTCAACGAGAACGACACCGTTACCGTCGACGAGATCAAGTTTGGCGACAACGACACACTGGCGGCGCTCGTGAGCTGCCTGGTATCTGCCGATCTGTGCGTGACGCTCTCGGACATCGATGGTCTCTATACTGCCAATCCGCATGAGGACCCCACGGCCGAGTTTGTTCCTGTCGTGCATAAGATCGATGCCAAGATTATTGCCTCGGCGGGCGATTCTTCCACATCGGTGGGCACGGGCGGCATGATTACCAAGATCCGCGCGAGCCGCATCCTGATGACGGCGGGCATTCAGAGCGTGATTTGCTCGGGCGAGGAGCCCGATGCGCTCGTGCGCCTCGCCCGCGGCGAGAGCGTGGGAACCCTGTTCGATCCGCCGGCGGAGCGCCTGGACATCGCACCCCGCAAACTGTGGATCGCGTTGGGTGACAAGGCCCACGGTTCGGTAACGGTCGATGATGGTGCTGCGAAGGCGCTGGTCAGCCGTGGTTCTTCCCTGCTTGCGGTGGGTATTCGCGAGGTCGATGGCCAGTTTGCCGAGGGCGATGTGCTCGATGTGTGCGATCCGAGCGGTATGGTTGTCGCCCGCGGTATCGCCGAAGCCGATTCGGACGTGCTGGAGCTTGCTGCCGGTCGCCGCCAGGACCAGATTGCCAGCAACCGCCTGCTGGCAGACCCTGTCTCTTATACACATCTCCGAGCCCACGAGACGGACTCCTAT
>CABRIB010000010.1 GCA_902470915.1 uncultured Collinsella sp.
AGATAGGAGTCCGTCTCGTGGGCTCGGAGATGTGTATAAGAGACAGACCTATGCCAGCAGATCCGCCTGCTCGATGCCACCGACCCCAGCCGCCCCATCACCATATTTGTCGCCAGCGCCGGCGGAAGCGTGCGATCGGGCCTTGCGATCTATGACGCCATGCGCCTCGCATCGTGCCCCATCCGCACCGTCTGTCTGGAATTCGCCGCGTCCATGGGCGCCGTGATCTTTATGGGCGGCGACGATCGCCGTATGGCGCCCCATGCAGAGCTCATGATTCACGACCCGCTGATCCCCCAGGGGGCAGGCGGCTCGGCACTTGCGCTGCAAGAAACCAGCCGGCGTCTCATGCAGACCCGCAAGACCCTCACGCAAATCCTCTCGGACCGCAGCGGCCTCACGCCCAAGCGCATCCAGTCCCTCACTGCAAAAGACACCTACCTTTCGGCCGAGCGCGCCGTCGAGCTCGGCTTTGCCCACGAAATCCTCTCGACCACCAAGGAGGTCGCCCATGTCTAACCTCGCCAGCCGCCTCGCCGCATCTAAGTCCGCATCGTCCACCATCCTCGCCAAGGATCGAACGCTTTCCTGCGACACCCGCCAAACGGGACTCAACAACAACGCACTTGTGATCGGCCCCTCGGGAGCCGGCAAGACCCGAAACGTCCTCAAGCCCAACCTGCTGCAAATGAACGCAAGCTACATCGTGCTCGACACCAAAGGCACGCTCTGTCGCGAAGTGGGACCCGTGCTGGCAGCCCACGGTTACCGCGTGCAATGTCTCAACTTCGCCGACCTCAACACCGTCCCGGCCCTTGCGCCCGGCATCGAGCGCTGCGGCTACAACCCCCTGAGGCACATTCGCCGCAAGGCGGACGGCAGGCCCAACCAGCAGGACATCCTCTCGGTGGCAAAGGCCATCTGCCCCATCGAGGACAACAACCAGCCTTTTTGGGATCATGCGGCGGCAAACCTGCTGTCGTGTCTTATCGCCTACGTCACCGAACAGCTACCCGCCGACGAGCAGATGATCAGCTCGGTCATCAAGCTGATCGAGCACCTGCAGGACGGTGCCACGGGTCGATTGTTTGACGACCTGATCACGACCGACCCCCAAAGCTATGCCCTCTCGCTATGGCGGCGCTACGCCATTACGCAAAATGCCGAGCGCATGCACGCGAGCATCGTCGGCATCCTTGCCGAAAAGGTCATGTGTCTGGGATTCGACGGTGCGGCACAGCTCTATCGTGAGTGCCATCAGGTGGACTTCGCTTCCATGGGACACACCCCCTGCGCCCTGTTTGTAACCGTAAGCGATATTGACCGCAATCTCGATCCGCTGACCGGCCTCTTTATTTCGCAGGCGTTTATGGGCCTCATTCGTGAGGCCGATAGGCAGCCCGACGGCAGCCTGCCCGTGCCCGTGCGCTTTATGCTCGATGACTTCGCAAATCTGCAGATCCCCCAGATCGACAACGTACTCTCGATTATCCGAAGCCGCAACATCTGGGCAACGCTGCTGCTGCAGTCGACCAACCAGCTCGATGCGCTCTATGGCGAGGCACGCGCACGCTCCATCATGGGCAACTGCGACACGCATCTGGTGCTGGCGTTCCAGGATCCCGAGAGTGCCCGGGTGTTTTCCGACCGCGCCGACGCGCTGCCCAGCACGCTCATGGCGACGCCGATCGATCGCTCGTGGCTCTTTGTGCGCGGTCGCACTCCCGAACAGGTCGAGCGCTTTAGGCTCGAAGACCATCCGCTCTACGGGGAGCTGCCCGAGGCGCAGCGAGGCCATGCGGAGGCCGAGCTCTAGACGCAGGGCCCTCGCAGCACGCGACGCTCCGGCGATGTTCCACAAAGGCCGTGCGTCCCGGGACCACGGCAAAGCAAAGGGGCCCGCATCCGATAGGATACGGGCCCCTGACTATAAGGCGCGATGCGTTAACAGCAGCGACTACTTGCGGTGAGCGCGGTAGAACTCGATGAGCGCCTGGGTCGAAGCGTCCTGCTCGGCCTTGGCGGCGTCGTCGTGGAAGGCCGGGGTAATCTGCTTGGCAAGCTGCTTGCCCAGCTCAACGCCCCACTGGTCGTAGGAGTCGATGCCCCAGACCGTGCCCTCGACAAACGTGATGTGCTCGTACAGGGCGATGAGCTCACCGAGTGCGAACGGGGTCAGCGTGTCGCCAAAGATCGAGGTCGTCGGACGGTTGCCCTCAAAGCAGCGGGCCGGGACGATCTGCTCGGGCGTGCCCTCGGCGCGCACCTCATCGACCGTCTTGCCAAAGGCGAGCGCCTTGGTCTGGGCCAGGAAGTTGCCCAGGAACAGCTCGTGGACATCCTGGCCGCTGTCGGTTGCGGGGTTGGCAGTGTTGGCGAAAGCGATAAAGTCGGCCGGGACCACCACGGTGCCCTGGTGCAGCAGCTGGTAGAAGGCGTGCTGACCGTTGGTGCCGGGCTCGCCCCAGAAGATCTCACCGGTATCGGAGGTCACGGCGCTGCCGTCCCAGCGGACATGCTTGCCGTTCGACTCCATGGTGAGCTGCTGCAGGTAGGCCGGGAAACGGTGCAGGTACTGGCAGTACGGCAGCACGGCGTGGCTCTTGGAACCGAAGAAGTTGACGTACCAGACGTTGAGCAGGCCCATCAGCGCGACGGCATTATTCTCGAGCGGCGTGTTGCAGAAGTACTCGTCGATGGCGTGGAAGCCCTCGAGGAACTGCTGGAAGCGCTCGGGGCCGAGCACGACGATCAGCGACAGGCCCACGGCGGAGTCGACGGAGTAGCGGCCGCCGACCCAGTTCCAGAAACCGAAGGCGTTGGCCGGGTCGATACCGAAAGCCTCGACCTTCTCGAGTGCGGTGGAAACGGCGACGAAGTGCTTTGCCACGGCCTCGGCGTTCTGCTCATCGGAGCCGTCGATGGCGCCCTGAGCCTTGAGCTGCTCGAGCATCCAGGTCTTGACCTCGCGAGCGTTGGTGAGGGTCTCGAGCGTGGTGAAGGTCTTGGAGACGATGATCACGAGCGTGGTCTCGGGATCCAAGCCCTTGAGCTTCTCGGCCTGGTCGTTGGGGTCGATGTTGGAGATGTAGCGGCAGTCGATACCGGCGTCGGCATAGGGACGCAGAGCCTCGTAAGCCATGACCGGGCCCAGATCGGAGCCGCCGATGCCGATGGACACCAGGTGCTCGATCTTCTTGCCGGTAACGCCCTTCCACTCACCGGAGCGCACGCGCTCGGCGAAGGCATACATGCGATCGAGGACCTCGTGCACGTCGGCGACGACGTCCTGGCCGTCGACGATGAGCTGGCCCTTCTCGCTTGCCGGGCGGCGCAGCGCGGTGTGCAGGACGGCGCGGTCCTCGGTGGTGTTGATGTGCTCGCCGGAGAACATGGCGTCGCGGCGCTCCTCGAGCTTCACCTCACGGGCAAGATCGCACAGCAGCTTGACGGTCTCATCGGTCACCAGGTTCTTCGACAGATCGAAGTGCAGGTCACCGGCGTCAAAGCTCAGCTTGTTCACGCGCTCGGCATCGGCAGCGAACCAGGCCTTGAGGTCGATACCATCGGCCTCGAGCTTCTCCTGATGAGCCTCGAGCGCCTTCCAAGCGGCAGTCGACGTAGCATCGATAGGTGCGGCAACAGTTGCCATAGAGTCCTCCTCAGCATACGGGCGCACGCCTCCATGCGCCCGGACATTCAGATGCCACTATTCTAGCGCAGGTCAAGACTACAATCAGTGAGCGTTGCCAATCGGCCCCCAAACGGCAACCGATCAAAAAGGGACAGGCTTATTTTGGCAGGTCAAACGCTTTACCTACCAAAAATAACCCATCCCTTTATGGCAGATATTAGGCGAGCATCATGCTAAAGATACGCGCGACGGCATGCTCGTCGAGCGGAAGATAGCCTCCCACGGTGCCGGCGCGGCCGCCGGCATAGCATGTCTCGTGGGCAAGGGACGAAATGTCCTCGAGCTTGCCGCCCACCGCCTCGAGCGTCACCGGCATACCGAGCGAAGCGAAGAATGTGCGCTGGGCCTCCACGCCGGCGCGGGCGGCCACCATATCGTCCTCCTCGCCGACACCCCACACGCGACGTGCGAGCTGGGCCAAGCGCGGCACCGCGGCGACCTCAACATCCAGGTAGTACGTGAGCACCGCCGGCATCACCACGGCAAGGCCCGCGCCGTGCGCCACACCGTAGCGCGACGACAGGGCATATTCGATATCATGGCTCGCGTCGCGACACTGGGCGCCAACACGGTAAAACCGTGCGTGGCCTTAAGCGCCGACGATGCTCCAATTTCACAGGCAATGGCTACCGCCAGCTGCACATATGGCATATTGCCCTCCTACGCCGCGGCGCACACGCTGTCGAGCAACTCGCGCAAGGGAGAGCCAATGCCGTCCAAGAGCTCGGGCGCGATAATGGCAAAGACGGGCACTTCGCCCCTGCCCACAACGGCGGGCACCTTTCCCTCCGAGACAATGCAGCCATAGGGAACAAAACCGTCCTCGCCGGAATCGAGCACCGCCATACGACGGGCGACCTCGCGCGCAAAGCCGGCCGTATCGGCATCCCCAATCGCCAGCACAAAATCGATGCTCTCGTCGACGGCCAAGGCAACGGCCTCATCGACCAGCTCGTCTCCCCCGTCACCCTCGACCGAGCCGCAGCGGAACAGCGTGCGCTCCAGCAATGCTCGATCAAGCGAACCAAGCGCCGCCGCAACGAGCTCGTCGCGCGTATGCTTGTCGCCGCCCAGCACAACTAACGCCTTGGTGCCACCATAGTGGGCAACCAGGCGTCCGCACCAGCGCGCCACATCGCCGTCCGCGACAAGACGCGTCGGCATACCAAACCCATAGTTGACCATCTTCTCCACAACCCTTCCGTGCCTTGAGGTGAAGCAAATCGTTAGGGTCATGCTACGAAGAGAGCTTTTCCGTGCTGTTTCGCGCTCTTTAGGGCTGCGTTAAAACCGGTTTCATTCGAGTCCCCGCAGGTGGCTATAGACCCCAAAACCCCAGACCCCAACGTACAAACAGGACAAGCCAGGCAAACGCCAGGCAAAACCCACCCAAAACATCGGAGGCATAATGTACGCCCAGATATACTCGGCTTACGCCCACGGCAAGGATAAGGAACACAGGGCCCGCCTCGACGACGAGGCTCGGCAGAAACCCACACGTGCCACCCTGCATCGACCAAATTAAATACCCATAGAACGCCATGGCGGCCATCGAATGGCCCGAGGGAAAACTCAGCCCCGGCGCCTCGACAAGCCGGAACCCCTCGGGGCGAGACCGGCGCACCAGCGCCTTGAGCAGCTGGTCGATGGCGCTGACGACGCCGACATTAACGGCAGCCCAGACAACCTGAGGCCGACAGGGCGCCCAAAGAAATGCCGCGACGAGCACGCCGACGATAAAGGGTGCACTCGCAAGGTTCGAAACGGCCCTCATAACGACGGTCAGCGCCGGCGATCGAAGATGCTCAACAAACAGCGAGTAACCTAACTCGTCGATTCTCATGGCCTGGCCCTTGCGCACCTTAATCAGCAGACAAGCAAAGGCCGCAAGGCACAGCACGGCCAGCACCAAAAGCGCTCGATCACCCATATCGACGGTCATCCATATCCCTTCAGCGTATCCAACACATCAAGGTTACCGGCCCACCGTAAGCGCCCCGTAAACCGACCAAAAAGGGACAGGTTTGTTTTGGCAGGTCAAACGATTTACCGACCAAAATAAACCTGTCCCTTTTTGGTCGGTTTTGACGATGTCTGCGCAAGCGGGTATTATCGAACAAATATTCGATAGGAACATGTGTTTGATAAGGAGGACCCGGGTGGAGCACGGTCAGCGCACGTACATCTGCATCGACCTTAAGACGTTCTACGCCAGTGTCGAGTGTGTCGACCGCGGGCTCGATCCGCTTACCACCAACCTGGTCGTCGCCGATGAATCGCGCGGCCGCACGACGATCTGTCTCGCCATCACGCAGGCGATGAAGGACCTCGGTATCCACAACCGCTGTCGTCTGTTCGAGATCCCTGACGGCATCGACTACATCAAAGCCATGCCGCGCATGCAGCACTACATGGAGGTATCGGCGCAAATCTACGGCATCTACCTGGAATACGTCAGCCCGCAGGATGTCCATGTCTATTCGATCGACGAGTGCTTTATCGATGTCACGCCCTACTTGGATCTCTACCACACCGATGCCAAAGGCTTTGCCTGCATGCTGCGCGACGAGGTCGTACGCCGCACCGGCATTACCGCTACAGTCGGTATCGGACCCAACCTATTCCAAGCAAAAGTGGCGCTCGACATCACCGCCAAACACGTGCCCAGCCGTATCGGGATACTTGACGACGAGACCTTTCGCAAGGAGATCTGGCCGCACCGCCCCATCACCGACATCTGGGGCATCGGTCCCGGCGTGGCGGCGCGTCTCGAAAAGTACGGCGCCTATGATCTCATGGGCGTCGCAGCGCTCGACGAAAACCTGCTCTACGACGAGTTTGGCGTGAATGCCGAGTATCTGATCGACCATGCCTTTGGACGCGAGCCGACGACCATCGCCGACATCCAAGCCTATCGCCCCCAAGCGACTTCGACCACCACGGGACAGGTGCTCTCGAAGGGCTATGCCTACGAACAGGCCTATACGGTGTTACGTGAGATGGTCGACACCGCCGTGCTGGACCTGGTCGACAAGCATGTGGTCTGCGACAGCATTTCGCTCTTTGTGGGCTACGCAAGCGAGCGCGCCGACATTCGCCGGCTCGATGCCAGTGGCACGGCGCAATACATCGACGGCTGCGGGCACCTACGCTCAAGCACCTCGGGAATCGAGCCGGCCGCAAGCGATGGCCCCGAACTTGCACCCCGCGCGCCCAAGCCCGTCCAGCGCAATGACGAGCGCCGTCGCATGGTTCGCGAGGCACAGGCGATTGACGGCATCTTCGTGGGTGAGCACGGCGGCAAGCCACGTGGCGGTTATGCCGCGCTCTTTGCCCATTCCAACGCGTCGCGAAAGCTGCCCGAGCGAACCAATTCGTTTAAGAAGATCATGGGCTACTTTGATGACCTGTGGGCACAGACCGTCGATCCCAAACGACCCGTCAAACGTATTAACCTGGGCTTTGGAAACCTTATGCCCGAAGAGTTTGCCACCATCGATCTATTTAGCGATGTCGAGGCCGACGGGCGCGAGCGCGACCTTGCCCGCGCCGTTCTGGCCGTAAAGGGCAAATACGGCAAGAACGCCCTGGTCAAAGGATTGAGCTTTACAGCCGGCGCCACCGCACGCGAACGCAACGACCAGGTTGGAGGACATCGTGCCTAAACCCAAACAACAACCCATGCGCCCGCCAACCGCCTTTGAGCGTCTGGCCGACCCCGAGGGCAGACGGCGATCAACCGACCCCAAACTTACCGCCAACGGTGCCGTCCGCGCCAACCGCGCCGCGCAGTTTATGCCATTCGCCGCGCTTACGGGATACTACGAGCTCGTGCGCAAGCAGGAGATTACCGTCGAGCCCAAATGTGAGCTGACAGAAGAAAAAGCCCTCGAGCTTTCGAGTAAGCTCGAGGGCCTCAGGCGTGGCGACCTGGTGCGCGTCACCTATTACGATACGTATGGCTATCGCGCCCGTACCGGCATTCTCGACGAGGTGCTTCCCGCGTTCAAACTGCTCAAACTCCGGGACATCGCTATCGACTTCGATGACATTCAAGACGTAGAGCTGCGCGGTCGAGCCTCGTGACGAGCGCCGTCTAAGACGGAGCCTACAGCTTCATGACGTAATAGCCCGCATCCTTCACGGCAGTCTCGAGCGCCTCGCGATAAATCGGTTTTTTAGAGCGCACGCGAGCCGTATGGTCGGCATAGGTCACCGTAGCCCAAATGCCATCGAGCGTGTTAAGGGCGTTCGCAACATTTTGTGCGCAGCCGTCACAGCTCATGCCGCCGATAAGCAAGTCGTCGCTATAGGGATAGTGGGACGCATCGGTATCCGCGACCTCGACCCTCTTGGCTTTCTTTCTGTTCGCTCCATCGCTGCAACAGCTTTTGCCGTGCGTCGATGCGGCAATACGGCGGAATCCAAAAAACAAGCCGACGGCAATTACGGCAAGCACGATGATATTTGCGGGGTTAAGCAGATCGCCCATATATACCTCTCTCGTTTGAGCCTTATCCAGATACCCCCATGGGGTGTCCCCCATCTTACTCCAAACTCATGTCGGTTCAGTCAGATAGTTTCCCATTTCTTACTTTTTAGTTGACCGTGGCTTACTTTCGTGTATAAGTTTTCCTAGGCTAACAAGTGAGGACCCGAAAGGAGCACCGTGACTCGGACCATTGACATCCCAACGTTTCAAGCGGCAGTCGTGCGCAACAGCTCCCCCACGCTCGCGGGCATTAAACCCGCTTCGCTCTTTACCTATCCCGGCGTCTATGCCAGCCAAAACGGAAAGCCCGACAACCCGCATATCGAAGCGCGTCGTTCGTGTCTGCTTGCCGTCATAGCCCAATGCAACCGCGAGCTCAAACCGTTCGGCATCCATATGAGCGTCTTGGTCTGGCGTCCCTGCGGAGCACTCATCTACGTCTACCGCCCCGCAGACCTCATGCGCTACCTCTCTGACTCTCGAGCCGCGACCGCGCTTGCCGCCGAAGGCTACGATGTCCACGACCTGCCCGTATCTCTTGTACATCTTGCCGCGCGCATCACGCTGGCGAGCAGCAATGTCGCAGAAAGTGCATGCGCCAACGGACCGTGTGTACTCGCTCAGGGCGAGGCCTGCGATAACGGCTGCACCTGCGAGTTCCCTCACGAAATTGGGTATTTTTTGGGCTACCCCTACGAAGACGTGCATCAGTTTATCGCCCAGCATGGCGAAAACTACAAGGTCTTTGGCGCCTGGAAGGTGTACACGGACGTTGAGCAGGCGCTCACGACCTTCGATTCCTATCGCGCATGCACGCAATACCTCACCTATATCTATCAGCAGGGCTACACCCTTGGACAACTTGTCCAAGTAGCCCGATAGAACATGCAAGACGCGGCCGCGTGCCGCACAACCGAAAGGATCACACATGAGCAAGATCGCAGTCGTCTACTGGAGCGGTACAGGCAACACCGAGGCCATGGCAAACTTCGTTGCCGAGGGCGCAACCGGTGCCGGCGCCGAGGCAGAGGTCATCTCCTGCGCCGACTTCTCTGCCGACAAGGTCGCCGAATATGATGCCTTCGCCTTCGGCTGCCCCGCCATGGGTTCCGAGGAGCTTGAATACGATGAGTTCCAGCCCATGTGGGATGAGGTCAAGGAGACCCTCGGCGACAAGAAGGTCGTCCTCTTTGGCTCTTATTCGTGGGCCGAGGGCGAATGGATGGACAACTGGAAGGCGGACGCCGACGAGGCGGGCGTCAACGTCGTGGACTCCACCATCTGCTACGACGCGCCCGACGACGAGGGCGAGACCGCTTGCAAGGCCCTCGGAGCCGAGCTCGCGTAACGAACCCAGGGCCTCCAAGAGAGCCTGCATCAAAGCGCATCCCCATCCCTACAAAAGAGCGGGGCTGGATTCAAGTCCAGCCCCGCTCTTTTGCAACGGCAGTTACATCAACCGGCTACGAGATATTGCCCAAGAACGCCTTGGTGCGCTCGCTCTTGGGGTGGTCGAAGACCTCGCTCGGCGTGCCCTCTTCCACGATAACGCCGCCGTCCATAAAGACGACGCGATCGGCGACGTCGCGAGCAAAGCCCATCTCGTGGGTCACCACGATCATGGTCATACCGTCACGTGCCAGGTCGCGCATGACGCCCAATACATCGCGGACGAGCTCGGGGTCGAGCGCCGACGTGGCCTCGTCAAAGAGCATCACGTGCGGGTTCATCGACAGGGCGCGGGCGATGGCCACGCGCTGCTGCTGGCCGCCCGAAAGCTGACTCGGCATAAAATCGATGCGCTCGGCCAGGCCGACCTTGGTCAGCTCCTCGATGGCGATCTTCTCGGCCTCTTCCTTACTGCGCTTGAGCACCTTTTGCTGCGCAAGCATGACGTTCTTTTTAACCGACAGGTGCGGGAACAGGTTGAACTGCTGAAACACCATGCCCAAGTGCGTACGTACCTTATTGAGGTCGACGCCCTTGGCACACACATCCACGCCCTCAACGACAATCGAGCCGCTCGTGGGATGCTCCAGGCGATTGATGCAGCGAAGCATCGTCGACTTGCCCGAGCCCGAGGGGCCCAGGACCACAACGACCTCACCTTTGTGCACGTCCAGATCGATATCACGCAGGACCACGTTATCGCCAAAAGCCTTTTGGAGGTTCTTGATGCTGACAACGACCTCGTTGGAATTCGTTTCACTCATGACAGGACCTCCTTACAGACCGGCGATATGATCGGCGGGCGTCGCGACAACCTGTCCGGCGCTCTTGGTGGGACGCTTCTTCTTGGTCTCGGCCGTGCCCAAAAGCCTCGCCTCAAGACCGCTCACCAAGCGCGCAAGCGGCAGGGTAATGACCAGATAGAACAGAGCGGCAACCACATACGGCGTGATGGAGCCCGTCGTGGCCACGATGGTGCGGGCGTTCATGACGATCTCGACGACACCCACGGCGGCAAGCAGCGACGTGTCCTTGTAGAGCAGGATGAACTCGCTGGTCAGCGTAGGCAGGACATTGCGGAACGTCTGCGGAATCATGACATAGAGCAGCGTCTGGAAGGCATTCATGCCCAGCGAGCGAGCAGCCTCGTTTTGACCCTTGGGGATCGACTGAATACCGGCGCGGAAGATCTCGCACAGGTAGGCGGACGAGTTCATGGCCATGACGATGACGCCGAGCACATAGTCGTCAACCTTGACGCCGGCCAGCGGCAGACCGAAGAACGCGATGTAGATCTGCAGGAACGCCGGCGTACCACGGATGATATTCACATAGATACCGGCAAGGCAACGCAGGATGCGCGACTTGGAGATGCGCATGAGCGACAAGGCAAAGCCAAAGGGAATTGCCAGCGGAAACGCCACGAGCACGATCGAGAGCGACATGAGGAAGCCTTTGAAGACGATCGGCAGGCTCTGGACCAAAATGACCGGGTTCAGGAACAGGCGCAGGAACATGTTGGAATTCCATGCCTCGACCCACGGCTGCTCCTTAAGGTCGGCCAGGAAGTTATCGAATGCCGTCACGCCCTTGATCTCCACCGACGGAATCTTGGAGATCTTCTTGGTCGAACCATCGGCCAAAGTGTAGGTGCCGCCAAAGGCCTCGTCGCCGCCCTCGACGGGGAACGTCACGCCGTAGACCTCGACGCGGAAATAGCCGCCGGCCGGAGCCGTCTCGCCAAAATCGATCTTGAGCGTCTGGCCGTCGACCTTGCACGTAGGCTTCATGGGCGTACGGTCCATAAGGTCATCGCCCGAGAGCATCGTCAGACGCGTGTCGTCCGCACCAAAGGTCGTGCCATCGGCAAACGTCAGCGAAAGACCGCTCAGTTCCTCGTCGGCATCGGCCTGGACCTCCCAGGTGATACGAGTCTCGGTGCCACCGACTACGTCGCTACCCGAACCGGTATTGGGTCGGGCGGTGATCTTTGCGGTCTCAAGCGCCTGAGCGGTCGTGGGCGCATATGCCCCCGCGCACACCAGCGCGAGCGCCACGGCCATGACGCAGGCTAGCTTTTGGAGCAAGGCGGACAGTGGAAAACGCTGCTCCGCGGCCCCTTTGTTCAGTCGAGACAAGGTGGCTCCTATCATAGAAGTTGCCGGCAAAACGAGACGGAAACGCTCTCCGTCAAGAGAAGCGCAAAGGCCCTCTCCGCAAAACGGAAAGGGCCCGCGCGCAATCAAGTAGTTATTTTACTTGATATTGTACTTAGCCATGAGGGCGTCGACGGTACCGTCGTCGGTCAGGTCCTTGATGGCCTGGTTGATGTCGTCCTTGAGCTTGGTGTTGCCCTGGTTGATGGCGATGGCGTACTCCTCGCCGGTGCTGATCTGCTTGATGGTCTGGCAGGTGTTGAACTGCTCGGCGGTCAGCTGGCTGGCAACGGAGCGGTTGGTGACCACGGCGTCGCCCTTATCGGACTGCAGAGCGCTGAAGCACTCGGTGGCGTCCTTGTAGGGGACGATCTTGGCCTTCGGGAAGTTCTCCTGGGCAAAAGCCTCGGCGGTCGAGCCAGACTGGACGATGATGGTAGCGTCGGCGTTGTTGAGCTTCTCGCTGAAGTTATCGGCCGTGATGTCGGTGTTATCGACCTTGGTCACGATAGCCTGATCGTCCATGTAGTAGGAATCAGAGAAAGTGACTTCCTTCTCACGCTCGGGCGTGTCGGTGATAGCCGCGATGGAAACGTCATACTTGGCGCCCGAAGCGACGCCCGGAACCAGCGTGTCAAAGTCATTGTTGACATACTCGACATCCAGACCCAGCTTGTCACCGATAGCCTTGATGAGCTCAAGGTCAAAGCCCTGGTAGTCGCCGTTGTCATCCTTGTACTCAAACGGCGCGTACTCGGCAGAGGTGCCGACGGTCAGCGTGCCGTCCTTGACGAGCGCGTACTCCTTGGAGCCGTCGACCTTCTCGACCTTAGCGTCGTCAGAGCTGCTGGAACCGGCATCAGAACCAGAGGTGGCGTTGGACGAGCCGCAGCCCGTCAGAGCAAGGGCGAGCGCCATAGCACCCGTGACGGCAAATGCGCCAAGCTTCTTCAGCTTCATAATCAGTCTCCTTCCGGTGACCTCGTTTGATTCAGAGGTCTGCAAAAACTGTTGGCTATTATGCACCCGGAATTACGAATCTGCAATGAGAAAACTGATTGAAACAAACCCATAACGTGAATGGAATACTCTACTTTGTGACAGTCATTACTGCTGCAATGACCTTAATAGTCTAATTTCAGCTGCATAACCTGCAAGTTCGTTCGGAGTCTCCAAAATAAACGGCAGCGAACGCAAACGGCCATTCGATACAATATTCTGCATAACCTGCATACCGCCACCAAATTCCTCGCTGCCAAGGTATCCCTTGCCGATGCACTCGTGACGATCTTTATGGGCGCCACAAGGGTTCTTCGAATCGTTGATATGTACGGCATGCAAGCGATCGATACCCACCACGCGGTCGAACTCGTCGAGTACGCCGTCCAGATCATGGATGATGTCGTAGCCGGCATCGCTCACATGGCAGGTGTCCAAACAAACGCCCAGCTTATCGGACAGCTCTGGGCGCTTGGCGGCAACGCCCTCGATAATGCACGCCAGTTCTTCAAAGCTACGGCCCACCTCGGTGCCCTTGCCTGCCATGGTCTCGAGTAATACCGTCGTCTGCTGCCCCTCAAACATCACCTGGCACAGCGTGTCGACAATCATCTGAATGCCGACGTCGGAGCCCTGTCCCACATGCGCACCGGGATGGAAGTTGTAGTAGTTGCCGGGCAGTGCTTCCAGACGCTGCAAGTCCTCGGCCATTGCCTCCAAGGCAAACTCGCGTGCCCGCTCTTTGGCAGAACAGGGGTTGTAGGTATACGGGGCATGCGCCACCAGCGGTCCAAAGTCGTTTTGCACCATAAGCTCGCGCAGAGCCGCCACGTCATCCATGTCAAGTTCTTTTGCCTTGCCACCGCGCGGGTTGCGCGTAAAGAACGAAAAGGTATTGGCGCCAATGGACAGCGCCGTCTCCCCCATTGCCCGATAGCCCTTCGTCGTCGAAAGATGACACCCGATCGTCAGCATCTCCAACTCCCTCTTCATCAGTTGCGGTGAAATACGGTCTATTGGTGCCCTATTTTGGCGCAAACAGACCGTATTCCACCGCAAGTTATAAAAGGGGCATCAGAGATGTGGGCCGCCAGGCACCACGGGCGCCGGCGTCATGATCCCCTACGCGTCAGCGCCAAGTCCTAGAGGGCTAGACGGATTGCATCGATGATGTGCGCGCAGCGCTGCGTGGCGGCTAGGGACATGATGGGGCTTTCGAGTTTCCCCGCCTGAATGAGCTGCGTCGCATGCTGGATTTCGCCGTAGAAATCATCGACCTCAAACGGGGCATTTATTTCGAGCGTTCGCCCGTCGGAGTACTTCACATGGGCGAGCTCGGGGCGATGGAGACGCTCGATTTCCAACGAACCCCGCTCACAGGCAATCGTTAAGCGGCTTTCATATGTTGCTTTGCCGTCGCACACCATATGAATGGGTATACCGCCGACGCTCATATGGATCTCGTCGGCCCAATCGACGCGACCGCCCGATACGTCACGCCAGCGAACTTCACGGGACGAAACCTCGCACGCGCCCGCGAGCAAATCCTCAAACCAACCGACCGCATAGCAGCCCATGTCATATAGACAGCCGCCCTGCAACGGATCAAGCAGATAGCCCGAAGGAGACTCGCCGTAATCGAGCTTTTGCACGCTTTCAATCGAGACAATACGGCCAAGCTCACCCGACGCAAGCAAGTCCTTCACGCGAGTGCGCATCGGGCAAAACCGATTCTTCATCGCCTCCATAAACAGCACGCCGCGCTCGCGAGAGATGGAGGCAATCGAGAGAGCCTCTTCCTCACTCAAAACGGCCGGCTTTTCGCACAGCACGGCCTTTCCGGCGCGCAGCGCGCGACAGGCCCAACGCGTATGCATGCCATGCGGAAGAGCCAAGTAGATTGCGTCGACATCGGGGTCGGCAATCAGCGCGTCATAAGCCGCATTGCCGTTATCGTCGACCGAGGCGTGGCCATGCGCAGCATCGATCGAAAACGCTCGGCAAAATTCCTCGACATGTGCAGGAGTGCGACCGGCCGCAGCCACCAGCCGTGCCCCGTCGACCTTCTTGAGCGACGATGCAAATCGATGAGAAATGTGTCCGGCACCCAAAATGCCCCAACGAACCTCACGCGAATCATTACGTAAACCTCGGTCACCCACGATAGCCTCCCATCAGTTGCGGTGAAATAGTTCCTGTTTGGCCCCTATTCTGCCGCAAACAGGAACTATTCCACCGCAAGTTATAAAAGGGTCATGAGGAGCGCGTTTTGCCGAAGGCCTTAAGCACTGCCGTCACGGGTCCAGGCTGGAAGCGTCGGCGCACGTCATCGAGACGCTCGGGGATATCGATATGCTGTGGGCAGTGGCGCGCGCATTTGCCGCACTTGACGCAATTGCTCACCAGCTTGGCCTCGCTCGTCCGCACCGCGCTCGCCGTAAAATACTGCGACAGGCCCGTAAACCAGCTGTGCGCATAGCTTGCGTTGTAGGCGGCGAAACACCCAGGGATGTTGATGCCTTTAGGACACGGCATACAGTAGCCGCATCCCGTGCAGGGCACGCGATTCGATTTCTCAAACTCCGTCAGCACGTGCGCGATGGCATCGAGCTGAGTAGCTGTCATCGAATCCGGCAGGGCCCGATCGGCCAACACCGCGTTCTCATCAACCTGCGCGGTATCGGTCATACCAGAAAGCAACATGGTCACCTGGGGATGATTCCACACCCACGAAAGACCCCAGGCGGCAGGAGTGCGCAAATGCGGGTCACGGGCACTATCGAGCACAGCGCGGGCCCGTGGCGGCAGCTTGCCCGCTAAACGCCCGCCCAGCAGCGGCTCCATCACAAACACCGCGAGGCCTCGCTCGGCGGCGGCCATGAGCCCCGCTGTTCCCGCCTGATATCGCTCTCCAGCGTAATTGTACTGGATCTGGCAAAAGTCCCACTCATATGCATCGAGCATCGTCAGGAAGTCCGCTGCGCTGCCGTGGTACGAAAAACCAATCTGGCGAATACGCCCCGCCGCCTTTTGACGCGCGATCCAGTCCTCGATGCCCAACGCCACCACACGTTCCCACTGGGCGGGCGAGGTAATGTTGTGCATGAGGTAATAGTCGATATGGTCAGTCCGTAGGCGGCGCAGTTGCTCGTCGAAGAACCGGTCGAAATCCTCCGCGCATTTGCACGAAGCATGCGGCAGCTTGGTTGCGAGCAAAACCTGGTCGCGCAAGCCCAGGCGCTCAAGCGACGCACCCACGCACGCCTCGTTGCCGGGATAGAGATAGGCCGTGTCCAGGTAGTTAATCCCCTGCTCCACCGCACGGGAGATGATGGCATCGGCTGTCTTCGCATCCGGACGTCCCGGCGCACCGGGAAACCTCATGCAGCCCAGACCCAGAGCGGATATTCGGTTACCACTTTTAGGGTCAACGCGGTATTGCACGGCCCCTCCCCTCCCATCGAAGCCCTGACAAGGCGAAACAAACCCGTCACGTCATCGAAACACATCGGAATCGCAATTGAGAACGTATCGTAACGCAGCAGAAATCGAGCCGTCACGGCACCGCTTTAACATCAGCAAAAAGCCCGATGAAAGGAGACGAGCGTGACCACACGTGAGGACGCCTACCCCTACCCCGGCGAGCAATACATCCTCTCGGTCGACCGCTATCAGATCGAAGTCATGGACCATCTGGACGAGCTTCCCGCCACGGGTTCCGTCATCTTCTGCACCTTCCCCAAGGTCCGCGATGGCGTCGGATACCCCGCCCGCGTCTTTGCGGTCTGCCCCGCGGCATAAGCGCACAGCGCAATAGTTTCTTTTTCATAACAGCCGCCCCGCGCACCCACCAATCACCCTGGCAGCATACAATCCATCAGGCGCCCCTTACGCGGGCGCCTTTTATATGGGGAGATGATTCACATGCAGATCAACAAGGTCGCTTTTATCGGCAAGGGCGGCGTCGGCCTGCTCTACGGCAGCATGATTGCCAAGGCCCTCGGCAATGACGCCGTCGAATACGTCATGGATGATGCCCGTTTTGAGCGTCATGCGAACGACGCACTCACCGTCAACGGCAAGCCCTGCGATCTCACGTCCGTCCGTGCCAGCGAGGCGACGCCCGCCGATCTGGTCATCCTGACAGTCAAGACCACCGGTCTCGACCAAGCACTCAAGACTATGGAGCGCGTCGTGGGACCCAACACGCTCATCGCCTCGCTGTGCAACGGCATTACGAGCGAGCAAAAGATTGCCGAACGCTTTGGCTGGGAGCATACCGTTCTTGGTATCTGCCAGGGCATGGACGCCGTGTTTCTCAACGGCGCGCTCACCTTTACCAATGCGGGCGAAATCCGCTTTGGCGCGGAGGCCGGCACGAACCCCGCAACCATCACCGCGATCGACGAGCTCTATACGCGCTGCGGCATCGCCCATACCGTCGAGGACGACATCGCCCACCGCATGTGGGCCAAACTCATGCTCAACGACGGCATCAACCAGACCTGCATGGCCTACGGCGGGACCTACGGAAGCGCCACGGAGCCGGGCTCCGAGCAGCGTCGCTGCTTTGTTTCCGCCATGCGCGAAACGCTTGCGGTCGCCAACGCCGAGGGCGTTGAACTGACCGAGGCAGACCTGACGCAAATGGTGCACCTCATCGAGGGAATCGACCCCGCCGGTATGCCCTCGATGGCTCAAGACCGCATTGCAAGGCGCAAAACCGAGGTTGATGAGTTCGCGGGCACCATCTGCCGCCTCGCAGCCAAACACGATATCCAGGCACCGCAAAACGAGTGGCTCTATCGGCGCATCCGCGATATCGAGAAAAGCTGGTAGCGCCGACGCGCCGCATTCAACAGCCTTGACAGCAAAACCGCCGCAAGGGAACCTTTCCCCTGCGGCGGCCTTCATCTTCGTCTATGACCGGCGGCCGATCTCACAACAGTTAGCGTTGCGACCCCGGCACCTCGTCCTCATCGTCGCGGCAAAGAACCACGCCTGCGCTTCCCAGCAGCGTGGCCGCGATCAGCGCGCCGACCACGATAGGAGCAGCCCCGCATGTCCCCTGCATGCCCGCGACGAGCGCGGCCGTGGGACCAAGGCAGCCAAGCATCAACGCGACGGCGGCAACGGCAATATCTCGAACATTCACAAGACCACTTCCTCCAAGAGAAAGACCTTATTTCTCATGAACTAGTGTGCCCCGCGCCCATATGCGCGACGTACCGTCACGGTAAGGGCTCTGTTAGCTCAGGCGCATACATAGAACGGACGTCTTTACGTTGCCCTAAAGCTCGGTAAAGACACCCGTCCGCCAAATATCCGTGATGCAGAAAAATTACCAGCCAGTGTAGTAGTCGGTGGTTCCGGCAGCGCAGCCGGAGTCATAGACCTTGCAATCACCCTTGGAGCCCGTAAAGGTCGAGCCCTGGGCCATATCGCCCGCGGCAACAACGTAATAGCCGTCGGAATCGCGCCAAAAGCCCTCAGAATCCTGAGTCCATTCGCCCGTGCGATAGTGATAAAGCACATTGCTGCTGTAATAGGTCTCGCGGCGCCCGTTGTAGTTATTGACACCCGCAGAGCGCGTCAGGCCCGATCCGTTCGCGTAGGACGCGGCAGACGCGTAGGACGGAGTGTAACCGGCGTTGTAGTACGAAGCCTGGGCGACCTCGGCAGCCTCCGCCTCGGCGGCAGCCTCGAGCGCTTCGCGCTTGGCATCCTCAAGCGCAGTGCGCAGCTCATCGAGCTCGGTCGACTTGGCGTCGACCTTCCCCATCGTCAACAGGCTACCCGCACCGTCGATGCAACCCTGCAGCACAGCGCGCTCGTCATCGGTGGCATAGTCGCCATACATATTCATGATGATCTGAGCGCGCATCTCCAGGGAATCGCGCTTGGCCTCCATCGAGGCGTTCCACTCCTGCATGGAACCATAACCATCGCCGCGATAGTCAACGGGCTGTACCAGCGTCGTCTCGGACGGCGTAGATCCAACCGTATCGGATAGTGTTGCCGCGTGGGCATCAGTTGCACCGGCGCCCGCCAAAAGTGCCACGGTCAGAGCGGCGGAAAGGGCGGCGGCTTTCGGTTTTCGTGAATCGATCCTCATGTAGCTGGAAACCTCCGTAGTGCGTTTTTGCTGCGTTTGAGCTGCGTGTGATTCGATTGCGCTGCATAGTACCCCGAGCAAATCGCGACCTGCGTTTTTACTCAAAAGGCGCACGTCAATTGCGTAAAACTCACATCCTCTTAACAGGAGTTTTCCACATCTCGATTGCATAAAGCATGCCAAAAACCCTGTTTTTGCACCCGCTCTATGCAAAAAAGGCGCCTGTGCAACCATTGTTCGCACAGGCGCCTTGAGCAGGCATTTTATGCAGTTATACCTATCGAGTCGCAAGGGGTCCTTGCACAAGTCGCCTTACTCGTCCAGCGCGGCGAAGGCCTGCTTCAGATCCCAAATGATATCCTCGGCGTTCTCGGTACCGATGGAAAGACGGATCGTGGAGGGCGTGATGTTCTGCTCGGCGAGCTCCTCGGCAGAGAGCTGGGAGTGCGTGGTGGTAGCCGGGTGCACGACGAGCGACTTGACGTCGGCCACGTTGGCGAGCAGCGAGAAGACCTGCAGATGATCGATGAACTTCCAAGCTGCCTCCTGGCCACCCTTAATCTCAAAGGTAAAGATCGAGGCACCGCCGTTGGGGAAGTACTTCTGATAGAGCTCGTGATCGGGGTGCTCAGACAGGCTCGGGTGGTTCACCTTGGCGACATGGGTGTCACCGGTCAGGAACTCAACGACCTTCTTGGTGTTCTCGACATGACGGTCAACGCGCAGCGACAGAGTCTCGGTGCCCTGGAGCAGGATCCAAGCGTTGAACGGGCTGATGCAGGCGCCCTCGTCACGCAGCAGGATGGCGCGGACATAGGTTGCGAAGGCGGCGGGACCGGCAGCCTCGGCAAACGAGACGCCATGGTAGGAGGGGTTGGGCTCGGCAATCTGCTCATACTTGCCGCTCGCCTTCCAATCGAAGTTACCGCCGTCGACGATCACACCGCCCAGCGAGGTGCCGTGGCCGCCGATAAACTTGGTTGCGGAGTGGACGACGATGTTGGCACCATGCTCCAGCGGACGGAACAGATACGGGGTGCCGAAGGTGTTGTCGACGACAACCGGTAAACCGTGCTTCTTGGCGATCTCGGAGATGGCGTCGATGTTGGGGATGTCGGAGTTGGGGTTGCCGAGCGTCTCGAGGTAGATGACCGTGGTGTTGTCCTTGATGGCGCCCTCGACCTCGTCCAGGTTGTGGGCATCGACGAAGGTGGTCTCGACGCCAAACTGGGAGAGCGTATGCTCCAGCAGGTTGTAGGAGCCACCGTAGATGGTCTTCTGAGCCACCACGTGGTCACCGGCCTGGGCAAGAGCCTGCAGGGTATAGGTGATGGCAGCAGCACCGGAGGCGACGGCAAGACCTGCCACACCACCCTCGAGTGCGGCGATACGGTCCTCGAAGACGCCCTGGGTGGAGTTGGTCAGACGGCCGTAGATGTTACCGGCGTCGGCAAGACCAAAGCGATCGGCGGCGTGCTGGGAGTTGCGGAACACATAGCTCGTGGTCTGGTAGATAGGCACGGCGCGGGAGTCGGATGCGGGATCGGCGCTCTCCTGGCCAACGTGAAGCTGCAGGGTATCGAAACCAAAGGTGTGCTCGGGGTTGTTGATGAACTGGCTCATGATGATCTCCTTGATCGAACAAAAGTTAATAAATTAGAGAGAAGTAAGTCGCTGTCTCCTGATCACGCCGACGGGCGCAAACAGGAGCCCGGCATTCGTCTTGGTAAGCAATTCATATGCGGGCCTCCTTTCGCATCCCGGTTCCGTGGTCGGTTTAATTACCTACCGCCTTTGTGTGTTTTGAATAGTACGAGCATTGTTTCCCTCGGTCAATCACTTAAAAGCGCTAACCTGTTATCGGTTATATAGATAACACTCGAAAGGATGGCGCCGATGACCCTCCAGCAGCTTCGTTTCCTGATCGCCGTAGCAGAGTCCGGCTCAATCAATGCCGCAGCTCAGCGCCTCTATACCGCTCAGTCCAACATCTCAAACGCCGTCAAAAGCCTGGAACAGGAGCTCCACCTGGAGATCTTTACGCGCTCCAGCCGCGGCGTCACGCTCACCAACGACGGCACCGAGCTTTTGGGCTATGCGCGCCAGGTCGTAGAGCAGGCCGATATGCTCGAGGCGCGCTACGAGGACGGCGGCACCCCGCAAGCCCGCCTCGCCATTTCCGCCCAGCACTACGCCTTTTCGGTCGAGGCCTTTGTCAACGTGGTCGAGCGCTGCCGCGACAGCAAGTTCGAGTTCATCATGCGCGAGACTACCACATCGCAGATCATCGATGACGTCCGCGCGTTTCGCAGCGATATCGGCATTCTGTATCTGGATGACTTTAACGCCCGTGTTCTGCAGAAGGCTTTTGCCGATGCGCGCGCGAGCTTCCATCCCCTATTCGACGCGACGGTCCACGTCTTCGTTAGCGAGCGCCACCCGCTTGCCCGCCGCCCGCAGCTGTCCCTTGCCGACCTCACACCCTATACGCGCTACAGCTTTGAACAGGGAACCTCAAACTCCTTCTATTACGCCGAGGAACCTTTTAGCTATATCCCTTGCGACCGCAACATACGAATCTCGGACCGCGGAACACTTACTAACTTACTTATCACGTCGAACGGTTACACCCTGTCGACCGGTGTCCTCTCCAATGAAATGCAATGGGGTATGGCATCGATCCCGTTAGCAGACGCCCCAACGATGCACGTAGGCTATATCATGCACGACGAGCGCAAGCCCTCTCCCCTCTTGCAGCAATACCTCGACGAGCTCAACCGCATCATCCATGCCAACTAACTGTCGGAAGACGGGATAGAAATCGTAGATTGCTAGCCCCCGGCGGGCATGGCGCTACAATGGTCACTCACACGAAACGTACCCAACGAAAGGAAGCCCGTGAAGGTCATCATCTATACCGACGGCTCGGCCCGATCAAATCCGGGACGCGGCGGCTACGGCGCCGTGCTCAAATACACCAACCCCGCCGGCAAGACCTTCACCTCCGAGCTTTCGCGCGGTTACGCCAAGACCACCAACAACCGCATGGAGCTCATGGCGGTCATCGTGGCGCTCGAGGCACTTAACCGCCCCTGCGAGGTCGAGGTCCATTCCGATTCGCAGTACGTCGTTAACGCCTTCAACAAACACTGGATTGACGGCTGGAAAAAACGAGGCTGGAGGACCGCCAACAAGCAGCCTGTCAAGAACCGCGATCTGTGGGAGCGCCTGCTCACCGCAAAGAGCAAACACAAAGTGGAGTTCATCTGGGTTAAGGGGCATGCCGGCCACGAGCTCAATGAGCGCTGCGACGAGCTTGCCACCACGGCGGCCGACGGCAGCAACCTCGATATCGACGCCGGCTTTAACGAGAGCGACCTGTAACGGCGTTTTCGCACGCTTTTGTGTCCTCCCGCGCTACACTCGTCCTGTAAGCCAAACAACGCAAGGGGGACACATGTTGCGTATCGCAACCATCGGCACATCCATGATTACCGACGACTTTATCCAGGTCGTCAACGCCAACGACCAAGCCGCGTTTGTGGGCACGCTTTCACGCGACGCCAATCGCGGTACTGCCTTTACCGCCGAGCGCGGTGGTGAGCGAAACTTTACGTCACTCGATGAGCTTGCGGTAGCCGCCGACGTCGACGCCGTCTATATCGGCAGCCCTAACGCACTTCACTACGAGCAGGCCCTTGCCTGCATCGCCGGTGGCAAGCACGTCATCGTCGAGAAACCCTTCTGCGCCACCGAAGCGCAGGCGCTGGAAGTCTTCCGCGCTGCCGAGGCAGCAGGTGTCGTGGCCCTCGAGGCCATGCGCCCCCTCCACGATCCCGCCTTCCACGCCATCGAGGACGCCCTGGGCGAGATCGCCCCCATCCGCCGCGCCTCATTGCGCTTTGGCAAGTATTCCTCGCGCTACAACGAGATTCTCGCGGGACGCGCCACCAATATCTTCGACTGCAATATGGCATCGGGTTCCCTCATGGATATTGGCGTCTACACCGTCGAGCCCATGGTCGAGATTTTCGGCATGCCCTCCGGCCTTACGAGCATGGCTACTCTGCTCGACCCCGCCACGCGACAGCTCACGCACGGCCCCATCGATGGCTGCGGTTCCATCCTCGCCAGCTACGGCGGTGGCCGTATCTCCGTCGAGCTCGCGCACTCCAAAATTACGAATGACCTGCTGCCCTCGCAGATCGAAGGCGAGCACGGCACTATCCAGATCGACCATCTGTCCACGCCCCGCAACGTCCGCATCGACTATCGCGGCGACGTCGTACGCGGCTCGGCGACCGAGGCACCGCGCGAACAGGGCGACAACGGCCGCGTGCTCGACCTGCCCAAATCGAGCAACACCATGGAATACGAACTCGCAGACTTTATCACCGCCATCGGCGGCATCGATAACGTTAAGGAAGAGATTTGGGAGACCCCGGCGGGACGCCACGAGCTCGGCCACTACCGCGATGTCACGCTCGTCTCACTGCGCATCATGGATGCCGTGCGCCAGCAGGCCGGCATTACCTTCCCGGCCGACGCAGGCAAGCAGGCATAGCGATGGGCCTCTTCGATACGTTCTTCTCCAGCGTCACCGGCGGCAGTCGAGAGCCTCAAAAACCATCAAACGTCGAGCTCGAGCTGCGCCGCAGGCTTGCTGTGCTCGCAAGCGACGAGGCCACTCAAGACACTCCCCTGCGTTATTTCCTGCGCTGGGAGGGGCAAGTCCAAGGCGTTGGTTTTCGCTTCACCAACACCAACCTCGCACAGGCACGCGCACTCACCGGCTGGGTGAGTAACAAGGAAGACGGGTCAGTCGAGATGGAGATACAGGGAGCTCCGGCAAACATCCTATCTCATCTCGAGGCGCTTCATGCCTCCTATGAGCGCATGGGGACGCGTTTTCGCCTCATAGACGCTCAGGTCCGAGCCCCACTTGCCAATGAAGACGGTTTCACTCCTCATTATTAGTATTGTGTGCTAAATACGGTATCATTTACCTACGACCGTTAATAGAAAAGAGGCGAGGCGCATGGCGGTGCAAAGAAGGAATACCAGGCAGCGAAAGCTGGTTCTTGACGCCGTGCGCCAAAGCTATAACCATCCCACCGCCGACGAAATCTACAATGTCGTACGCGAACAGGATGACAAGATCAGCCGCGGCACAGTCTACCGCAACCTCAATCTCTTAGCCGACGCCGGCGAGATTCTCTCTATTAAGACGCCGGGCGGCAGCCGCTTCGATCGCACCATCGAGCCGCACGCACATATCATCTGCACCTCGTGCAGCCGCGTCATCGACGTGCCGCTCCCCTTCGATGCCCAGCTCGACGCCAGGGCATCCGAACAAATCGGATGGAGCGTCAGCTCGCACTACACCATCTTTGAGGGACTCTGCCCCGACTGCCGGTAGCCTTTGGGGCATGCCTGCAAATCTACTTTCCCATCCGTTACAGCAAACAGTACATTTCTAGGCATGTCCCGAAAACCTACTCGGCGAGCAGGCGGCGCAGTTCTTCTTCGACCGTGTGCACGTAACGGACGCGATCGTTGATACCGCGCATGGTGGGGTTGCAGCTCTCCATCAGATAGGGATGGCCCACGACGTTGAGCATGTCGCGATCGTTCTCATTGTCGCCAAATGCCATCATCTCATCGGGCGAAATCCCCAGGACACGACCGTAATCGACAAGCGCGGAGCCCTTGCCCGAACCGAAACCGATAAGGTCCGTCCATGCGGTTCCTGACGTCATCACATCGACACGGTCGCCAAAGAGGCGCTCGAAATACTCCCGGGCCGCCGGATAATCCACCTCGGGCGTCTGGAAGCCAATCTTAATGACATCCTCGTCGATGTCCTCGGGACGGTCGACCACCGCCACATCGCAGTGGACCACATAGCGCAAATGGTCGACGAACGCATCGTTGCCGCTCATGGTGTAGATGTGCCCCTCACACGAAAGGGTCATGTCGGTATGGGGATACGCAACCACGGTATTCGCGATAACCATAGCAAGGCTACGCTCCATGGAACGCTTGACGACGGCACGCCCCTCGCTCATCACCAGGGTTCCGTTTTCGCATACATAGGCGAGCTCATCGGCCACCGGGGCAAACAGGTAGCGCAAGCTCGCATATTGACGGCCACTCGCCGGCATAAACACGATACCACGACGATGCAGCTCATCGATAAGCTCAAAGGCCTCGGAACGCAGCTCGCGCTCCCCCGGATGCAGCAACGTGCCGTCCAAATCGCATGCAATCAGTTTGATTCCCTCAAGACCCATATGCTTCCCCCAAAGCCTCATATCAACAGCAAGACGGACCTTGATCGGTCGCCCCTCAAAGCCCGTCTTGCGCATACGCGCGCTTAGCCGCGCGCCTTTTTTACGATCGTAAAGTCTGGAGCCATACTCACAACGGCATCCGCCGCACTCGACGCAAAGCGCCGGTCCGAATCGAGTTCACGGGTAACCGTCGAGAGCCGAACGCCCTCGACGCCCCGGAGCATGCGGCCCAAAACAGGCTGCACCGGCGTATACATGCGCACGGTATGCTCGTCCGAATCGCCTCGAAAAAGCGGCGCATGCATATTGCCGATCTCCCAGCACGCATGCGCGAGCGCAATCGGGTCCATGCGGTCAACTTCGACCAAATAAACCTCGGCGCTGCGCAGGCGCACGACAACCGCCACGGGCACCGCACCCGTGTGGTCGACGGCGAGCACGTCGCCGTCGGCAAGACGACCGCCGTCGGCAGCATCCAGCCGAACATCGACCGTGCGCCCCAGCTCCGTCACGCCCACAAACGCGCATACATCAGCCTGGTCCCAATCGAGCAGTAGCTCGTCAACTTCAAAGACGCCGCCCAGCTTCCGGCGAAGCAGGAGTTCATAGGACGGATCGTTGAGATTTCCCAAGCATGTCGTCGAAACCAGATTTGCAGGCATAGCCTAGTCCTCGACCTCAACAAGCTCGATATCAAAGTTGAGGTCCTTGCCGGCCAGCTCGTGGTTGGCGTCGAGCGTCACGGCCTCGGGCGTTACGTCGATGACCACGGCGGGAACGGGCATACCGCTCGGCGTGGACAGGAAAAGCTTCATGCCCTTCTCGATCTGCTCGATGTTGGGAACCTGTTCGGCCGGGAAGGTAATAACCATCTCGGGATTGTGCTCGCCGTAGGCATCGGCAGCAGGAATGTGCACGGTCTTCTTCTCGCCCACCTGCATGTCGACAACAGCGGCGTCGAAGCCCTTAATCATCTGACCGGCGCCGCAGGTGAACTCCAGCGGCTCGCCGCGATCGTAGGAGCTATCGAACTGCGTGCCGTCATCGAGCGTGCCGCGATAATGGGTCTTGACCTTCTTGTCCTGGTTGGACATGGTAACCTCCGTGATAAGGGCGGCGCACAACGCGGGCCGCCGTGAACATATGGCGCTAACTATACCCTAGTCATACAATTCAATGACAGTTTGCAAAGAAACGCTGCAACCGGAGGAACCATGGCATATCCCGTATTTGACCTACACTGCGACACCGCCGACCGAATCGGCTGGGCCACGCTCGATCTCGACCTGCGCTTTACCGCCGGCACCGACGGTTATTTCCCCGGCGACGAAACGCATCCGCAAGATTTCGACCTCATCGAGGGCAACGCCTGTGCCATCTCGCTCGCAAAGATCGGCAACACGCCGTGGGCACAGTGCTTCGCCACGTTTGTCCCCGACGAGATTCCCACCGCCCACGCCGCGCGCTTCCAGGCGCAGATCATGGCGCATATGAGCGGCCAGGCAATGCTCAACCACGACCGTATGGTCAACGTGCGCAGCGCCGCAGACATTCGCCCCGCGCTCAAGGACGGCAAGGTCGCTTGCATCCACACCATCGAAAACGCCACGTTCTTCGCCGAGGACCCCGCGCTGATCGAAGTGCTCAAGAGCTTGGGCGTGCTTATGTCGTCACTCAGCTGGAATGCGCAGGGGCCGCTCGCGAGCGGCCACGACACCCACGCCGGCCTCACCGCCGCCGGCATCGAGGCACTTACGCAGATGGAGCACGCCGGCATGGTACTCGACGTCTCCCACCTCAACGATGAGTGCTTTGACGAGGTTGTCGCCCACGCCACGCGCCCCTTCGTCGCCAGCCACTCCAACTCCCGCGCGGTTTGCGGCGTTAAGCGCAACCTTACCGACGACCAGTTCCGCACCATTCGCGACATGGGTGGCATCGTCGGCCTCAACTACTGCAGCGAGTTCCTATCCAACGACGCAACCGACAAGACAGCCGCAGACGTCACCTTCGACCAGCTGGCGGCACATATCGAGCACTGGCTTGACCTGGGTGGCGAAAATGTCATCGCGCTCGGCGGCGACTGGGACGGTGCCGCGGTGCCCGCTTTCCTCTCCGACGCCAGCAAGATGCCCGAGTTCCAGAACATGCTCTCCAAGCACTTTGGCAAGACCGTGATGCAGAAGCTCTGCAGCGACAACGCGCTTGCCTTCTTTGAGCGTTATTAATTTCACATCCCTTGAGCGGGCCGGCATGCCGAACGGTCGACATGCCGGCCCGTCCCCAATCTGAAGGACCGCTTTTGACGCAGCAGTTTACGATTTCCGTACCCCGACCGGATGGGACGCCCATCCCCGTCGTCGTTACCAAAAAGTGCGTCAAGAACTTCAACCTACGCGTCACATCGAGCGGTGAGGTCCACGCCAGCGCGCCGCTCGGCGCCAGCCGCGAGCGTATCGAAGCGTTTGTGAAGCGCAACAGCGCCTGGATTATCAGCCGACTTGCCCAGCGCGAGCAACGTCAGACGACGGCACAGGAGTCGCTCAGCCCCCACTCGATCATTGCACTTTGGGGCAAGCCCATCACGGTACAGGATGCACTCGATCATAACTTTGCATCACCCGCACCGCGGCCCAAGCAGGCTACCTTCGCAAGTTTTATGGGTACCGACGAGCCAGACGAACGTCCGCAGGCCAAGTGGAACGCGACCCTCGACGGCTTAACGCCCAGTGAGATCCAAGCCCATATTGACCAGCTCTATACGTCCGAGGTCACATCGGCACTGCGAGATATTGTGCACGCATACGAAATCGCAATGAGTGTCGCCGTTTCCCGCGTTTCCGTACGCAGCATGAAAACGCGTTGGGGCTCCTGCACGCCCAAATCCGGCGCCGTTCGCATCGCACGCGAACTTGCCGCCTATCCCATCGAGTGTCTCGACATGGTTGTCGCCCACGAGCTCGTCCACCTGCTCGAGCCAAGCCACAATCAGCGGTTTCACGCCCTGCTCGACACGTACTGTCCCAACAATAGAGCTCTGTCGCAGCGGCTCAAGCAGCCGCCCCTCAACAAGCTCTAGCGTCGACTAGCGCACGCGCTCGATCTCGACGCCGCAGCTTGCCAGGGGAAGACCGACGGGAGCCCAAGGCTTATCGAGCTTAACACGCACGCCAAGCAGCAAGGGGTAACGACGCAGCAGCATCTGGGCCACACCCTCGGCTGCCGCCTCGATGAGTTTAAACGTATGCTCGCGCAGATAGCCATCGACATCGTGGCACACCGAGCCGTAGTCAATCGAAGCGTCCAGGCTATCGTGCTCCCCCGCTGCACGCAGGTCGGCATAGAGCACCAAGGACACGATGAACTTCTGGCCCAGCACGTTCTCTTCGGGATACACGCCATGGTTAGCAAAAACCTCAAGACCTTCAACGGTGATGCGGTCGGCATGGCGCAGATCGTCATAGCTCACGTGGGGTACCGCCGTTGCGGTGGATATTTCGCCCCTTCCACGGCGGGCGAGCTCGGCGCCTTCAGTCTTGGTTGCATTCTCGGGCAGTTTCTTGTTGCTCATCGCGATCGTCTCCTTCGTTTAGAACCCCGACCGCGCAAACTAACTACACGCGAATCGACAGGTTCTTTTTATCATCGCTCCAGTTGCAAGCATTGCGCGCGGGGCATGCAAAGCAGGCGCGCGACGCTTTGTCGGCTGCATAGAGCAGACGCTCAAGCGGTTGGCTGTTCACACGCAGCTTTCGATGGCCCAGAATGGCCGTCTTAATGGCTGCGGCATCGGCCGGCTCAAACGCCACATCATCGGGCATGCCGCCGAGAATCGCATCAGCGACGCGTTCGCTTGCAACATCATGGGATATACCCGATTCATACTGTTCATCTTTGCCGATATCGTGAAGAAGTGCCGTGGCGTAGATGACCTCGCGGTCAAATTTGAGCTGTTCCTCAAGATTCTTGATCCACATAATGCGAGCGACATCGAGCAGATGGTCAATACCGTGGCGGCAGAAGATGCGCCCCGATTCCAACTGCGCAATGTTGCCCAGGTGCCGCCGAAACAGCCCGTTGGCACAAATGTAATCAATGCGAGGCATAGCACCAAAGGGGGCCAGGCCCGAAGCCATGAAGCCGCGACGCGACGTCCCCTCATCGGTCTTCGATGTAAAGTCGTTGACGACCCTCATGCTAACGGCCCAGCATCCTAAAGAACCGCTCCTCGAGCGCGGGATCGGTCTCAAAGACGCCGCGGCGAGCGAGCGTCACGGTCTTGGTGCCGGGCTTTTGCACGCCGCGCATCGTCATGCACATGTGCTCGGCTTCCATCAGCACAATCGCCCCTTGGGGAGCAAGATATTCCATGAGGGCATCGGCAACCTGTGCACACAACTGCTCCTGCAGCTGCAGACGACGGGCATAGACTTCAACCGTGCGAGCGAGCTTAGACAGACCCGCCACGCGACCGTTAGGGATATAGCCGATCGCAGCCTTGCCATAAAACGGCAGCAGATGGTGCTCGCACAGCGAGTAAAACGTAATGTCGCGCTCAATAACCAAGTCGTTCGAAGCGACGGCAAAGGTTTTGGACAGGTGCTCCTCGGCACTCTGATCCATACCGCCGGCGATCTCACCATACATACGGGCAACGCGCGCCGGGGTCTCCAGCAGGCCCTCACGAGTTGGGTCCTCGCCTATGCCCTCAAGCAACAGCTTAATGGCGGCCTTGACTTTTTCCTGATCGACCATCTGGGCCTCACTTTTCCGATTTCACGTTCGCGCTATGGTACCACGCCCTTTGGCATCGGCCACAAGCTACATAGTATGGGTCGAATAGACCGGATCGTCCCGCCAAAGCTCCACAGCGTCGCAAAGCGCAACGCCCTCGCGCACAGCACGGGCGCGCGTGGCGTTCATATCAATCACGCGCTGATTGCTCGAGCCCCTAAAGCGCAACGAGATATCGTACAGATCCTGAACGAACGGGCCGTCCACCAACATATCGAGGCAGGCAAGGATACGGTCCGTCGCCTCGGTATGGTGACGACCACCCGGCATAAGCTCCTCGAGCACGTCGCCGGTGAAGCACCAAATGGTCTTGCCCGACCCCGCGGGATAGGCCGCACGCACGCGTTCGATAAAGTCAACGAGCCCCGCCTGATTCTCGGGCTCCATAGGCTCGCCGCCCAGAATCGTCAGGCCATCGATAAAGGGATGATCGAGACTCTCGATAATCTTGTCCTCGACGGCACGATCGAACGGCTCACCCGCAGCAAAGTCCCACGCGACAGAGTTAAAGCAATTCTTGCACCCACGACGGCACCCGCTCACAAACAGAGAAGTACGAACGCCTTCCCCATCAGCAATGTCGAAATACTTAATGTTCGCGTAATTCATAGGTAACTCTCCCGGGAGGCCGGGACATATCATCCCGTCCTCAAACATTCTCGGCCTGCGGCCTGCGAAACTGCGGGCGGGACGATATGTCCCGGCCTCATGCAAAGGGTAACTCAATGAACGAAGCGAACATCGAGCATAGGGTTCGAGATCTAATAAAAACTGGGTTACGGCTCAACCGCCATCGCAAGTAAATCGCAGCTGCAGCTCGAATTATCTCCGCTAAGAACTTCGAGGAGTGAGCAGACCGCATGCCGCATCTCAGCTACGTCAACTTGGCCGCCCCGTAGCGAGGCCCCGGACCTTTGCTCGATATGAGTTCCGCACGAACAGGAGGCGCCAGTGGCGCCTCCGTCGTGAGCCAGGACTGTCCGAAATAGCGAGTAAAGGTCCGGGGCCTCGCTACGGGGCGGCCTGGGATGGTTATTAGAGATGCAGCACGCGGTCGCGGATCTCCTCGGTTCGGCCCTGGTTCCAGAACTGGGTACCGATGTAGCCGCACGTACGACGAGCGACGTTCATCTTCTCCTGGTCACGATTGCCGCAATTGGGGCACTCCCACACCAGCTTGCCGTCATCCTCGACAATCTTGATCTCACCGTCATAGCCGCACACCTGGCAGTAGTCGCTCTTGGTGTTGAGCTCGGCGTACATGATGTTGTCGTAGATGTACTGCATCACGCGAATGACAGCCTTGAGGTTGTCCTGCATGTTGGGAACCTCGACGTAGGAGATGGCACCGCCCGGCGAAAGCTGCTGGAACATACCCTCGAACTTGAGCTTGTCGAATGCGTCGATCTCCTCGGACACGTGGACGTGGTAGCTGTTGGTGATGTAGCCCTTGTCCGTCACGCCCGGGATAATGCCAAAACGGCGCTGCAGGCACTTGGCGAACTTGTAGGTCGTCGACTCCAACGGCGTGCCGTACAGCGAGAAATCGATGTCGCTTGCAGCCTTCCACTCCGCGCACTTGTCGTTCATGCGCTGCATGACGGCCATGGCAAAGGGCGTGCCCTCCTTCTCGGTGTGGCTGTGGCCCGTCATGTACCTGTCTCTTATACACATCTCCGAGCCCACGAGACGGACTCCTAT
>CABRIB010000011.1 GCA_902470915.1 uncultured Collinsella sp.
AGAACAAGCTTTTTGGCGCCCGTGACATCTTTGGCATCAAGCCGCTTTACTACTATCCCATGGCCGATGCGGGCGACGGCGCTCCGGGCGTGCTCTTTGGTTCCGAGATCAAGAGCTTCCTGGACTACCCGCACTTCCACAAGGCGGTCAACAAAAAGGCCCTGCGTCCGTACATGACGCTGCAGTATTCGGCAACCGAGGAGACCTTCTTCGAGGGTGTCTACAAGCTGCCGCCGGCGCACTACTTTACCGTCGATATCCCGACCGGCAAGATGAACATCGAGCGTTACTGGGATTGCGATTACTCTGCCGTCGAGAAGCCGTTCGAAGAGTACGTCGACGAGCTGGACGAGGTCGTGCACGAGAGCGTCGAGGCCCATCGCATCGCCGACGTCAAGGTCGCGTCGTTCCTCTCCGGTGGCGTCGACTCCAGCTACATTGCCGCTTGCCTCATGCCCGACAAGACCTTCTCGGTGGGCTTTGACTACAAGAACTTCAACGAGACCAACTACGCCAAGGAGCTTTCCGATAAGCTCGGCGTCGAGAACGTTCGCAAGATGATTACCGCCGACGAGTTCTTCGGTGCGCTCGAGGACATCCAGTATCACATGGACGAGCCGCAGTCCAACCTGTCTTCCGTGCCGCTGTGGTTCTTGGCCGAGATGGCCCGCAAGGACGTTACCGTCGTGCTTTCGGGCGAAGGCGCCGACGAACTCTTTGGCGGCTACGCCTACTACGAGGATACGGTCCCGGTGCGCAAGTACAAAAAGATGGTGCCGCTGCCCATTCGTCGTGCGCTCGGTAACCTGGCGCTGCATATGCCGTACTTCAAGGGACATAACTTCCTGGTCAAGGGTGCCGAGATCCCCGAGAAGTCGTTCCTGGGACAGGCTCTGGTATGGCCGGAGCGCGAGGTCGACGGCGTGCTCAAGCCCGAGTACAACACCGGCGACGGCGCCTTCGAGCTCGCTGCACCCATCTACGCACGCGTGAAGGGTCAGCCCGAACTGGTCAAGAAGCAGTACCTGGACATGAACATGTGGCTCCCGGGCGACATTCTGCTCAAGGCCGACAAGATGTGCATGGCGCACTCGCTGGAGCTGCGCGTGCCCTTCCTGGACCGCAAAGTCATGGAGTTCGCCGAGCACATTCCCGACCGCTACCGCATCAACGAGAACGGCAACAAACAGGTACTCCGCCACGCTGCCAACAAGTCGCTGCCCGATGAGTGGGCCACCCGTCCCAAGGTGGGCTTCCCGGTGCCGATTGTCTACTGGCTGCGCGAGCAAAAGTGGTACGACTATGTCAAGGAGTACTTCACCGCGCCGTGGGCAAGTGAGTTCTTCAATACCGACGAGCTCATGCACCTGCTCGATCTGCACTTTGCGGGCAAGGGCGATTTCCAGCGCAAGATCTATACGCCGCTCGTGTTCCTGGTGTGGTACAAGCGCTTCTTTATCGACGAGGACCAGCCCGCTGTTCAGGCTGCCTAGCCTCGGCTTACGAACGCCTGCGCGTAACGGCTCCTCCGGGAGCCGTTTTTGCGTGGGTGCGTTTCAGTTACTATAAAAGCCGTCCCTGCCAAATGGCTGAGAAAGGTGAAAGATGCACCATTCGGATTCCGCGACCGTGACCACGGTCGATACGCTTGCCAAGCTTCTCGACGTGTGCGGCGAGCTGCGCGCATCAGAGCAGGTTGACGAGCGCGCCGTGACCGGCTGCTCGTTTGATTCGCGCGCGGTCTCGGCAGGTGACGTATTCTTTTGCAAAGGTGCTGCCTTTAAGCCCGCGTTTTTGAGCATGGCGCTCGATGCGGGCGCCGTCGCATTTGTGTGCGAGGAGTCGCTGGTCGAGTCTCTGGAGCCGCTGGCGAAGGAGAGCGGTGCTGCGATGCTGGTTGTTGATAGTGTTCGCACGGCCATGGCCCTGTTGCCGCCGGAGGTCTACGACCGTCCCGACCACGACGTCAAGATCGTGGGCATCACCGGTACCAAGGGAAAGACCACGGCCGCTTTTATGCTCCAGTCGATTATCAAAGCGGCGGGCGAGTCCTGCGGCATGATCGGATCGGTGAGTACCGACGATGGTATCGAGTGCTACGAGAGCACCAATACTACGCCCGAGGCCCCCGAGGTCTGGCGCCATATCGCCAACTGCCGCACGTCCGGTCGCCAGTCCATGGTCATGGAGGTCTCGAGCCAGGCGCTCAAGTACCAACGCGTCGAGAATCTGCCGTTTGACGTGGCGTGCTTCCTCAACATCGGCCGCGACCACATCTCGCCGATCGAACACCCCACGTTTGAGGATTATTTTGAGAGCAAGCTTAGGATCTTTGACCAGGCAAAGACCGCCGTGGTGAATCTGGGCACCGATGAGGTTGACCGTGTGCTAGAGGCAGCGTCGACGGCCGAGCGCTTGGTGACCGTTGGCGTCGAGCATCCCGAGGCAAGCCTGTGGGCGAGCGATGTCCGCATGCTCGGCTTTAACATCGAGTTCAACTTGCACGGCATGAGCGCCGACGAGCCCGAGGCGGGGGAGAAGGTCCTGCTGGGTATCGCGGGCGACTTTAACGTGGAAAACGCGCTGGTCGCTATCGCCGCTGCGCGCGAGATCGGCATCGGTATCGAGGCTATCAAGAAGGGCCTCTCCAAACTGCGCGTGCCGGGCCGCATGGAGGTCGTGGAGTCGAAGGACGGCCGCGTGATCTGCGTCGTTGACTATGCGCACAACCAGCTTTCGTTCCGTTCGCTTTTCTCGTCGGTCAAGCGCGCGTTTCCCGCTAGCCCCGTCATTGCGCTGTTTGGCGCCGCCGGCGGCAAGGCGCAGGAGCGCCGCGAGCAATTGCCACGCGAGGCCGCACCGTATTCCGACCTGATGATCTTTACGAACGAGGATCCAGCTCACGAGGACCCGATGAAGGTCTGTCGCGAGCTTGCCGAGCATGTTCCCGACGATACGCCGAACAAGATCATCCTCGACCGCGAAGCCGCTGTGCATGCGGCGTTCAAGGCGGCGCGCGAGGAGTACGTCAACCCCGATGCTCCCACCATTGTCTTGCTGCTGGCAAAGGGTGACGAGGAGCTCATGCACGTGGGCGACGAGTTCGTGCCCATCGAGAGCGACCTTTCGCTGGCCAATCGCCTGATCGATGTTACCCAGTTTGACTAATGAACCATGATGGCGGCGGCGCCCTGAGTGCGCTGTCGCCATAAGCGTGTTCCCTCAATCAAAACATGCCGTCCAAGTCCAAACCCTTCTACGTAAACGGAGTAACCATGTCCCACAATACCCTGCCGACCGTCGCTGAGCTTTCGGGCGAGATGCGCGAGCGCTTGGCCAAGGTCAAATACGTCTTTACCGACCTGGATGCCACGATGCTTGCACCCGGCTCGTGCGTGCTGCGCGACAACGACGGCAACCCCTCGACCAAACTCGTCGAGGCCGTCGTGGCGCTCGCTCGTGCTGGCATTCAGGTGGTTCCCACCTCGGGCCGCAACCGTACCATGATCCACGAGGACGCGCGCGTGCTCGGCCTCAACTCCTACATTGGTGAGATGGGCGGCCTGGTTATGTACGACCTCAAGGCCAACGACTGGGAGTATCTGACCGGCGACATGCCTTACGACCCCGTCTGCGGCCTTACTCCGCACCAGGTGATCGAGCAGACCGGCGTGTGCGAGAAGATCCTTGCCCGCTGGCCGCACAAGATCGAGTATCACAACGACATGTCGACCGGCTACAAGTACCGCGAGGTCACCGTCGGCATGCGCGGCGATGTGCCCGACAATGAGGTCCAGGCCATCCTGGACGAGGCCGGCTGCGGCCTGGTGTGGGCCTGTAACGGTCACCTGACGCATCTGTCCAAGCCGACGACGCTCGAGCTCGATCGCGTCGAGGACGGTCGCGCATTCAACATCAACCCCGCGGGCCTCAACAAAGGCGTCGCCATTGCGCACTTCTGCGAGCACCTGGGGATCGAGCGCGAGGAGACGTTGGCGCTCGGCGATTCCGAGTCCGACTTCTACATGGCCGATCACGTGGGCACGTTCTGCCTGGTCGAGAATGGCCTGACGAGCGCCGGCGCGCCCGAGTTCCTGGCTGCTTGCGAGAACGCTTTCGTTACGCGTGGCAAAATTGTCGACGGTTGGGCGGCGACGGCAGAGCTGCTGGTCGCGGCGCGTTCGTAGCGCGCCGCCGCCGCACTTGGACATGTCTTTTCGAGAGAGACTGGTGAGGTAATGTCCGATATCGAGAATCCGGCAGGCGACACGCGCCCGATTGGCGTGTTCGATTCTGGTTTGGGCGGTCTGACGGTTGCGCGCGCCATCGCGACGGCGCTGCCGCACGAGTCCGTCTACTACTTTGGCGACACCAAACGCTGCCCCTACGGCACGCGCACCGAGGATGAAGTGCGCTCGTTTGCGTTGCAGGCGGGTCGTTGGCTTTCGAAGCACGACGTCAAGATTATGGTCATCGCCTGCAACACGGCGACCGCTGCGGCCTTGCGTCTGGCCCAGCAGGTGCTCGACGTTCCCGTGATCGGTGTGATCGCGCCGGGTGCCCGTGCGGCAATCAACAGCACGCGTACGCGTCGCGTGGGCGTGCTCGCCACCAACCTCACTATTCGCTCGGGCGCCTATACGCGCGCCATTCAGGACCTGGATGCCGGCGTCGATGTATACGGCTGTCCAGCCTCGAGCTTTGTCGAGGTTGTCGAACACGAGCTCGCCTCGGGTGCACATCTGCAGGAACAGTGGCTTGAGAACGAGGACATCTTCGATACGCCTGCCGTGCGTGCGCTGGTGGGTGCCACGGTTGAGCCGCTGCGCGACCACGGCATCGATACCGTGGTGCTCGGCTGTACGCATTTTCCGCTGTTGGTGGGACCTATCCGCCATGCGCTGGGGCCTGGGGTGCGCGTCGTGAGTTCCGCCGAGGAGACCACGCGCGAGCTGACCGATATCCTCACGCGCCGCGAGCAGCTGGCGGGCGACGCCGCCGAGCCGCAGCATCGTTTTGCCACGACGGCCGATAACATTGCCGAGTTTGCGGTGGCGGGCAGCTTTATCTTTGGTCAGCCGCTCAAGAGCATCGAACATATCGATATCGATGAGCTGAAATAGATGTAAGGCAGCTGCCAGAGCCTTCGCCACATCTTTTGCCGAAAGGATATTTCTATGGAGTACATGCAGGTCAACCGCGCCAACGGTCGCGCCGCCAACGAGTTGCGCCCCGTTAAGCTCACCCGTGGCGTCATGAAGCACGCTCACGGCTCGTGTCTGGCCGAGTTCGGTGACACGCGCGTGCTGTGCGCCGCCACTATCGAGGAGGGCGTGCCGGGCTGGCGAAAGGGAGCTAAGGCCGGCTGGGTGACCGCGGAATACGCCATGCTGCCGGCGTCGACCGGCAAGCGCTGCAAGCGCGAGCACGCCAACCGCAAGGGCCGCTCCATGGAGATCGAGCGCCTCATTGGCCGCAGCCTGCGTACCGTCGTCAACATGAAGGCGCTCGGCGAGTACACCGTCACCGTCGACTGCGATGTGATTCAGGCCGATGGCGGCACGCGTACAGCGAGCATCACCGGCGCCTGGGTGGCGCTGCACGACGCCCTCGCCATGTGGGTCGAGGCGGGCAAGATCGAGCGCATCCCGCTTATCGGCCAGGTGGCTGCCATCTCCATGGGCGTTGTCGACGGCAACACTCTGCTCGACTTGGATTATTCCGAGGACAGCCATGCCGAGGTCGACATGAACCTCGTCGCCACCGATACCGGTGAGATGATCGAGCTCCAGGGCACCGGCGAGCAGGCGCCCTTCGACCGCAAACGCCTCAACGCCCTGCTTGACCTGGGCGACAAGGGTGTCGCCGAGCTCATCGAGCTTCAGCGCCAAGCCATCGCCTAACCTGCCAAAAAGGGACAGGTTTATTTTGGTAGGTTTTATCTGCTGAAATGCTGCGTTGAAAGGTCCGATCGCCTGAGAGGGGAGGGGTCAAGTGCCCAAACGCCCCTCACGCGGCTTGCTATAGAGACAAGGAGGCCAGTCATGGCACTTGAGAAGATTGACATCGACACCCTCGACCCGGCGGCGACCATCGTCGTGGCAACGGGCAACGCCCATAAGCTCACCGAGATCGAGGCCATTTTGGGCAAGGTCATGCCCGAGGTGCGCTTTGTGGCGCTCGGCCAGCTGGGCGATTTTGAGGACCCCGAGGAAAACGGCACGACGTTTTTGGAGAACGCCATCATCAAGGCGCAGGCTGCGGTCGAGGAGACGGGTCTTATGGCCATTGCCGACGATTCGGGCTTGGTCGTTGATGCCCTGGACGGCGAGCCGGGCGTGTATAGCGCGCGCTATGCGGGCGTGCACGGCGACGATGCCGCCAACAACGCCAAGCTGCTCGTTAACCTGGAAGGCGTGGCCGACGAGGATCGCACCGCGCGCTTTATGAGCGTCGTTGCGCTCATCGACACGGACGGTTTGGTCACCTATGGCGAGGGCGCCTGCGAGGGCGTTATCGCGCACGAGGGCCGCGGCGATCACGGCTTTGGCTACGACCCGCTGTTCCTGCCGGTCGACACGCCGGGCAAGACCATGGCCGAGCTGACGGCGGACGAGAAGAACGCCATCAGCCATCGTTTCCATGCGCTCGAGCATCTGTCCGCCAAGCTGACGGGCGAGGAGTAGACCGTGCGTGCGGTGGTGCAGCGCGTGCTCAACGCCGGCGTGACGGTCGACGGCGAGTGCGTGGGCCGCATTGGACGCGGCTACCTGGTGCTGCTGGGTGTGGGCCATGGCGATACGCGTGCCGAGGCCGACAAGCTGTGGGGCAAGCTCCGCGGGCTGCGTATCAACGAGGACGAGAACGGCAAGACCAACTTGGCGCTTGCCGATGTCGACGGCGAGGTGCTCGTGGTGTCGCAGTTCACGCTGTTCGCCGACTGCCGCCACGGTCGCCGCCCATCGTTTACGGATGCCGGCGCCCCCGATGTCGCCAACGAGCTCTACGAGTACTTCCTGACGCTCGTTCGCCAAGATGTCGAACACGTGGCGCACGGCATCTTTGGCGCCGATATGAAAGTCGACTTGGTCAACGACGGCCCATTCACCATCGTCTTGGACACCGACAACCTTTAGGTTACGCGGTTTTACCAAACCGCGTAACAACTGGTCATGCGAGGTTGTCGTCTGGTATGTATTCGAGACCGGGCTTTTTTAGCTACTTGCGTTTGGCGGCAGCAGGGTGCTATAGTATTAGAGTTTTGTCTATCTTAGGGGTATTATCCCCTTTTTGAATTGCACCTTCTGGAGGCCCTGTTCATGGAAGAGATGGAAGTCAATCACGTCGACGACATCCACGAGAAGCTGACCGATATGGTGGGCGATCGCGTCAAGGTTAAGGCCAACATGGGCCGCACCCGCGTCGTCGAGCGCATGGGCACCATCAAGAGCGTCCACCCCGCCGTCTTTATCGTCGAGGTTGACGAGCGCCGCGGCCGCAAGTCGCGTCAGTCCTACCAGTATATCGATGTCCTCACCGGTCAGGTCGAGCTGTTCGACCCTGAGAGCGGCGAGCATATCTTTACCCCGCTCGGCAATCAGCTCGAGGAGCACTAACGGTGACCGATCGGTCCCTGACTCTTTCCGCGCCGGCAAAGATTAACTTCTACCTGGGGGTTCATACCGAGCGCGATGACCGCGGCTACCACAGGGTCGATTCCCTGATGGCAGCCGTCGGTCTTTCCGATACCGTGACGGTCACGCCGGCGCAGGCGCTGACTGTCCAGACGGTTCCGGCATCAGATTTTCCCATGCAAAAGAATACGGCGTATCGGGCTGCGGTTGCTATGGCCGAGCATTATGGTCGCGAGGCAAACATCTGCGTGACGATTGAGAAGCGCATTCCATTGTGCGCCGGCTTGGGCGGCCCCTCGACGGATGCGGCCGCGGTCATTGTCGCCTTGGCGGAGCTCTGGGGCATTGATCGCACCGACCCAGCGCTCGACGATATTGCGCGGGGCATTGGTGCTGACGTCCCGTTCTTTTTGCACGCGAGTCCTGCGTTCTACGTAGGTGGGGGAGACGTGCTGGCAACTGAGTACCCCGCGCTGCCCGCGACGCCTGTCGTACTGGTTAAGCCGCGGGAGGCGAGCGTTTCGACAATTGAAGCCTATCGACGTTTTGACGAGGCCCCGGTGCCTGCGGACAAGCTCGGCGCGATAGCTTCTGCCTTGCGTGCTGGTGATGCCGAGACGGCATATGCGCTCATCCATAACAACCTGGGTATCATTTCCGCACAGATGGAGCCGCAGATTCAAACGGTTCTCGACTGGCTGCGTAAACAGGACGGCACCGTTGCTGTAGATGTGTGCGGATCGGGTGCCTGCTCGTTTGCCATTTGCGACACCGCCGCCACGGCCGAAAGGCTTGCCGACGCTGTCCAGCAAAATGGCTGGTGGGCCTGCGCGACTGAGCTCATTCCCAACACGGTTCAAATCGACGCGCCAAAGAAATATAAATTTCTCTAGCACGCGGCGAAAATCTTTGTTACTATAGTCGAGCTAACGGGTTGTGGCTCAGTTTGGTAGAGCACTGCGTTCGGGACGCAGGGGTCGCTGGTTCAAATCCAGTCAACCCGACCAGAGCATGAGGAGGGACCGCTTCTTGCGGTCCCTTTTTTTAGCTAGTGTTGTGATACCGCGATACCCGCGGTATACTCATTCGAGCTTGTCTCGCTGTATTGTGGAGGTCTACATGTTTGGACTGAGGGCTCCTGAGCTCATCATTATTCTCGTCGTTGTCCTGATTATCTTCGGGCCCAAGAACCTGCCGAAGCTCGGCAAGTCCCTCGGCTCTACCGTCAAGAATATCCGCGAGGGTATGGAGGGCGACGATAAGGCCGAGACCAAGCAGGCCGAGGAGGTCGTGGTCGAGCAGTCCGAGGAGGACAAGGAGATCGCTGAGCTCGAGGCCAAGCTCGCTGCTGCCAAGAAGAAGCAGGCAGAGGACAGCGACGCGGACGCAGAGTAGTCCCATCCCTTTGGGGTGAGCACCTGACCGGCTTGCCCGCAGGCTAGCCGGTCTTTTTCGTTTTGTTGACAGTTGATTGTTTGATCAGAGTTGGGGAGATATCCGTATGGACGCAAGCCAGATCGTACTGACCGCTGAGGGCCGCCAGAAGCTCGTCGAGGAGCTCGCTTGGCGTGAGGGCGATTACGCCAAGGAGATCGTCGAGGACATCAAGGAAGCCCGCGCGTTCGGCGACCTTTCGGAGAACTCCGAGTACGACGCCGCTAAGGACAAGCAGGCCCAGAACGCCGCTCGTATTGCCGAGATCCAGGCCATCCTCGCCAACGCTCAGGTTGCTGCCACCACGGGCGACCTGACCGTCTCCATCGGTTCCACCGTTTCGCTGATTGATCCCAACGGCGAGGTCATGGAAGTCACGCTCGTCGGTACCACCGAGACCAACTCGCTCGAGCACAAGATCTCCAACGAGTCTCCGGTCGGCCACGCCATCATCGGTCACGGCGAGGGTGATTCCGTCGAGGTCGTTACGCCTTCCGGCAAGACTCGCGTCTACACCATCGCCAAGATCGCACGCTAGACCACGGTCCCGCGTAAAGGTATGTTTTCGCTCCCTGGGACCGAATCCTGGGGAGCGTTTTAGTTTGAGGAGCTAACTTATGGCAGAGAACCAGAACGCCGCCGATCAGGCATCGACGCTCAACGACGAGCGCGCCACCCGCCTGGCCAAGCGCGCCGCCCTGTTCGAGGCGGGCCAGAACCCCTATCCCGAGCACTCTGAGCTTGAGGACTACGTCGCCGATATCGAGGCTAAGTACGCCGAGCTTGCCGATGGCGAGGACACCGAGGACGTCGTGAAGATCGCTGGCCGTGTGGTCGCCAAGCGCGGTCAGGGCAAGATCATGTTCATCGTCGTGCGCGATGCGACTGCCGAGATTCAGCTGTTCTGCCGCATCAACGACATGGACGAGGCTGCCTGGAGTACGCTCAAGGCCCTCGATCTGGGCGACATCCTGGGCGTGACCGGCGTGGTCGTGCGCACCCAGCGTGGCCAGCTTTCCGTTGCCCCTAAGAGCGCGACCCTGCTTGCCAAGGCCGTTCGTCCGCTGCCCGAGAAGTTCCACGGTCTTTCCGATAAGGAGACCCGCTATCGCCAGCGCTATGTCGACCTGATCGCCAACGACGACGTTCGCGAGACCTTCCGTAAGCGTTCGCAGATTCTCTCCACCTTCCGTCGCTTTATGGAGTCCGACGGCTACATGGAGGTCGAGACCCCCATCCTGCAGACCATCCAGGGCGGCGCTACTGCCAAGCCGTTCATCACGCACTTCAACGCGCTCGATCAGGAGTGCTACCTGCGTATTGCCACCGAGCTGCACCTCAAGCGCTGCATCGTCGGTGGTTTTGAGCGCGTGTTCGAGATCGGCCGCATCTTCCGTAACGAGGGCATGGACCTTACCCACAACCCCGAGTTCACCACGATGGAGGCCTACCGTGCCTTCTCCGACCTCGAGGGCATGAAGGCGCTCGCCCAGGGTGTCATTAAGGCAGCTAACAAGGCCATCGGCAACCCCGAGGTCATCGAGTATCAGGGCCAGACCATCGACCTTTCTGGTGAGTGGGCCAGCCGTCCCATGACCGACATCGTCTCCGACGTGCTCGGCAAGCAGGTCACCATTGACACGCCGGTCGAGGAGCTTGCTGCCGCCGCGCGCGAGAAGGGCCTGGAGATCAAGCCCGAGTGGACTGCTGGCAAGATCATCGCCGAGATTTACGATGAGCTGGGCGAGGACACCATCGTCAACCCCACGTTCGTGTGTGATTACCCCATCGAGGTCAGCCCGCTTGCCAAGCGTTTTGAGGACGATCCGCGTCTGACCCACCGTTTTGAGCTGGTTATTGCCGGCCACGAGTACGCCAACGCATTTTCCGAGCTCAACGACCCGGTCGACCAGGCTGAGCGCTTTGCTGCCCAAATGGCCGAGAAGGCCGGCGGCGACGATGAGGCCATGGAGTATGACGAGGACTACGTGCGCGCCCTCGAGTACGGTATGCCTCCTGCGGGCGGTATCGGCATCGGTATCGACCGCGTGGTCATGCTGCTCACTAACCAGGCTTCCATCCGCGACGTGCTGCTGTTCCCGCACATGAAGCCCGAGAAGGGTTTCCAGTCCGGTGCCGCTGCCGCTAAGGCTGCCGAGGTCGGCAACGCCGCGAGCCCGTTCGTTACGTCGCTTAAGCCCACGCTCGATTACTCCAAGATCGCCGTTGAGCCGCTGTTCGAGGAGTTCGTCGACTTTGATACCTTCTCCAAGAGCGATTTCCGCGCCGTGAAGGTCAAGGCATGCGAGGCCGTCAAGAAGTCCAAGAAGCTGCTGAACTTTACGCTCGACGACGGTACCGGTACCGACCGCACCATCCTCTCCGGTATTCACGCTTATTACGAGCCCGAGGACCTGGTCGGCAAGACCTTGCTCGCCATCACCAACCTGCCTCCGCGCAAGATGATGGGCATCCCCAGCTGCGGCATGCTCATCAGTGCCATCCACGAGGAGGATGGTGAGGAGCGCCTCAACCTGATCCAGCTCGACGCCTCCATCCCCGCCGGCGCAAAGATGTACTAACTAGTTACGCGGTTCTACGAACCGCGTAACGGCTCGACGCTGCGCGGGCCGCATTTGGACAATCTGACGTTCAACTTCAAGGGCGCGACCAGAAGGTCAGCGCCCTTTCGTTTCACGTCACCTTGTCTCAAATGCGGCCCGCTCGCTGACGTTGCCAATACATCGATGTAGTCATTGGGGACGTTCTTAAACGACTACCCAACGGATATTGCGCACATGGCTCGCATGACAGTCGTCTCTTTTATGTTTCCTTTAGCCGTTGCTGCCTAGGATGGGGGTTAGTCGACAGGAAGGGAGCACCGGGATGGACGACGCGAGCGAGCGTGCAATCGAAGAGGACATGCTCGATCAGTTCAACTACTTTGATGATGAGGACGAGGAATTGATCGACCGTCGCGAGCCGGCGGCGCTCGATACTTTCGACCTTATTGATGAAGAGCCCGACGAGGACGAGGTCGGATCAGCGGAGCCCCCACAGCCTTCGCGCCTTGACTCGCTGCTTTCGAGAGCCCCCATGCACCACGGCGTTCGTGCCGGCGCGCTCCATATGAAAACTGACTGGCACCAGATCGTGACGGCAGGCGATGAGCTTGCCGTCGATGCGCCACTCACCGATAAGTCATCCATCATCTGCCGCACCGGCATGCTTATGCTGGCAAGCGGAACAGGTGCCTGGCGCGTGCGCGATACCATGAATCGTGTTGCTGCCGTACTCGGCGTCACGATTCACGTCGACCTGAGTCTTCTGTCGTTTGAGTGCACTTGCATCGAAGATGGCCACTGCTTTAACGAGGTTGTCAGCCTGCCCACAACGGGAGTCAATACCCATCGCATTTGGATGATGGAGAGTTTCCTCAAGGAAATCGAGACCTATGGTCGTCGCTTCACGGTACACGAGTATCACGAGATGCTCAGGACCGTTGAGAGCTCAAAGCCTGATTACTCTCCCTGGCAACAGGGCCTTGCGGCAGCCTGTGCTTGCGGCGCCTTCGTCTTTTTGCTCGGCGGCGGCCCTATCGAGATGGCCTGCGCGTTCGTGGGCGCGGGTGTCGGCAACTTTGCCCGCTCCCATATTCTCAAGCAAGGCCTTGGTCAGTTCAGCGCGCTGACGACCGGCGTTGCGCTCGCTTGCGTTTCGTATCTGCTGGCATTGCTCGGCCTTGGCCAGGTCATACCGGGGGCAATGTCGCACCAAGAAGGCTATATCGGCGCCATGCTCTTTGTGATTCCCGGCTTTCCACTCATTACGGCAGGCCTCGACATCGCTAAGCTCGACATGCGAAGCGGTATCGAGCGCCTTTCATATGCCGTATCGATTATTGTGATGGCGACCCTCGTAGGTTGGATGGTTGCCGAGTGTGTTGGCCTGGCGCCGGACGACTTTGCCCCACTGGGCCTTTCGCCGCTTGCCCTTACGCTCCTGCGCGTGGTGATGAGCTTCGTTGGCGTATTCGGCTTCTCGGTGATGTTCAACAGCCCGGTAAAGATGGCCGCGGCAGCTGGGTTGATCGGCGCCGTGTCCAATACCCTGCGTCTGACCCTTGTCGATGCGCCGACGATGATTCCCTTCCTGGGCCTCAGCACGGGAATGCCTCCCGAGGCAGCAGCGTTTATCGGCGCGCTGGTATCGGGGCTGCTCGCAAGCTTGGCTGAAGTCAAACTCACCTACCCGCGCATCGCCCTCACGGTGCCTTCGATTGTCATTATGGTGCCGGGCTTGTATCTGTATCGCTCGATGTATTACATGTGCACCTTCGACACGGTCAATATGCTCGGCTGGTTTGTGCGCGCAGTGCTCATCGTAGCGTTTCTGCCCGTTGGACTGGGTGTGGCGCGTACGCTCACCGACCCTCGCTGGCGCCACACCAGCTAATTGGTGCAAAGGGGACAGGTTACTTTGCACCCCCAATGAGTTGCGGTGAAATAGGGACTGAATTGCTGCTTAAAGGGTCAAAACAGTCCGTATTCCACCGCAACTTATGGGGTCGGGGGGGGATTATTGGTGCCCTGCATCTCCATAAACTCAACGCTTACGAAGCGCGCGCCGTTCGTGTTAGGGTAGTTCCACCACATAAGTAGTCGCAGACGCACGTACCACGGGCGGGCGAGATGAAGTCCCAACAGCTCCATCTTGCCCGCCCGTTTTTGTTGCGTGGTGCCGCGGCGTAACACAGAAAGGACAATGCCCTTTATGCCTATCAACAAACGAGAGAGCCTGCTGTTCACCTTTATCATGTGCTTTTGCATGGTGCTCTGGATGAGCATCTACAACGTTGCCCTGCAGCATGGGGCCATCAACGGCGAGGTTGTTGCCGCCGCGTGGCTCGGCTTCCCCGTTGCCTACATTTTTGCCATGTGCTGCGACTGGTTTGTTGCCAGCCCCCTTGCCAAGGGTTTCGCCTTTAAATTCCTGGTCACGCCGGGCAAGAGTTCGCCGCTTGCCATGACGCTTGCCGTCAGCTCCTGCATGGTCGTTCCCATGGTCATCATCATGTCGCTGTACGGTGCCTGTGAGGGTCTGACGCACATGCCCGGCGGCATCCTTGCGAACCTGTATTCCGTGCCCGCGATCTGGATGATCAACATCCCGCATAATTTTGTGATGGCGCTGCCGTGGAACCTTTTGGTAGCCGGTCCGATTTCCCGCTTCGTCTTCCGTCGCGCCTTCCCTGTGGGGACGGTTTTCGAGGAGGAGCATGCCGAGCTCTTGGAGCAGGCTATGGCTCCTGAGTGCGAGTAGCTCGCTTAGGGATCTGCTGAGCGCGGGCGACTTGCTTGGTTGGAGCCCAAAGCGTGGATAGCTCTCTCGGCGACATCGCGGGCGTGAGCGGTGCGCATGACCGGAGGGCCCGTGCTGCTCCGTTGCCCGACGTGCTAGCGCGCAGAACAATCTGTTGGTGCATTCGGCGGCTGCTGAAGCGTTTCGGCAGCCGCTTTTTATACGGAGTTTAAATACAACAGTCTGTTGTATTACGTAGAGTGGTATATCTCTAGCGGGAAAAATGCGAGAGACGGAGCATTATGGCGTTGCTAGTAGGACTGGACGTAGGGTCGACGACGACCAAAGTTTACGCGATGCACGAGGATATGACCGAGGCGTGGTGGGGATATCGCCGCCACGGGGCGTGTCAGACAGCGAGCGTGCGCGCCATGCTCGGCGAGCTCGCCGAGCGCTTTCCCCATGAGTCACTGCGCGTTGCGGTGACCGGCTCGGGTGCGCGCGATATCGCGACCGCGCTGGGCGCCTCGTACGTTCAGGAGGTGGTCGCCAACGCGCTCGCGATCAGCAGGTTCTATCCGCAGACGCGCTGCGCCATCGAGCTGGGCGGCCAAGACGCCAAGATGATCTTCTTCCGCACCAACGATAAGGGAGACATCGAGGTTGCCGACATGCGCATGAACGGCTCGTGCGCAGGCGGTACCGGTGCATTTATCGACGAGATGGCAAAGCTCATGGGGGTCGGCACCGAATCGGGCGAGTTCGAGCAGCTCGCAAGCCGGGGAACGACCGTCCACGAGGTCTCGGGCCGCTGCGGCGTGTACGCAAAGACCGATATCCAGCCGCTGCTCAACGAGGGCATTCCTACCACCGACCTGGCGCTTTCGGCGCTTCACGCGGTCGCCCGCCAAACGATCGGCGGTCTGGCCCAGGGTATCGACATCGAGCCGCCGGTAATCTTCGAGGGCGGTACGCTCGCCTACAACCCCACACTGGTCCGCGTGTTCCGGGAGCAACTGAATCTATCGGACGATCAGGTTATCGTCCCGCGCGATCCGCAGATCATGGTCGCGCGCGGTGCCGCCCTGTCGCTGACCGACATGTTCGCATCGTCCCAACCGATCGACCTTCCCGACGCTTTTGTCCGGCTGGATAAGCTCGAGACGGTCGCGCCCGCAAGCGGGGAGGGACGTCTTGCCCAGCCCTTTTTTGCCACACCTGCCGAGCAGGCGGATTTTACGGCACGCCATGGCAAAGAGACGCCGGCAAAGGGTCCGGATGCGTATGCGCCCGGAGAGACGGTGCGTGTGGCGCTCGGTATCGATTCGGGGAGCACGACGACCAAGTTCGCCCTGGTCGATGAGGCGGGTGAGCTTGTCGATTCGTTCTACGCGTCTAATAACGGCAGACCGCTCGACGTCGCCCAACAGGGTCTTGTCAGCTTGAAGAACCGCTGGGAGACAGCGGGAGTCACGCTTGCGATCGATGCCGTGGGCACCACGGGATACGGCGAGGAGCTTTTCGCGCGCGCGTTCCACGCCGACTACCATACGGTCGAGACGGTCGCGCACGCCCGCGCCGCGTGCGCATGCGTTCCCGATGCGACCTTCGTGCTCGACATCGGCGGACAGGATATGAAGGCCATCTGGCTCAACCACGGCGTGCTGACCGATATCGTCGTCAACGAGGCGTGCTCTGCGGGCTGCGGCTCGTTCCTCGAGGGTTTTGCCAAAAACCTCGGAATAGCCGTTGAGGATATCGCGACCGAGGCATTTTCGTCCAAAGCCCCCGCCGTTCTCGGCAGCCGCTGCACGGTGTTCATGAACAGCAGCGTCGTTTCCGAGCAGCGGCGCGGTAAGGGTCCGGGCGACATCATGGCCGGTCTCTGCCGTTCGATTATCGAGAACGTGTTCACCAAGGTCATTCGCGTTTCAAATCTCAACCGTCTGGGCGACAAAGTCGTCGTCCAGGGCGGCACGTTCCGAAACGACGCGGTGCTGCGCGCATTCGAGCAGTATCTGGGCAAACCCGTCACGCGTGCGCCCCACCCGGGGCTGATGGGCGCTATCGGTATCGCCCTGCTCGCGCGCGAGGAATGCCGCAAGGGCGACGCCGGCACGTCGTTTATCGGGCTCGATGCCGTGGAGCGCTTCGAGCATCGCGAGTTCGGCGACGTTACCTGCCGTCGGTGCAACAACCGCTGCCAGCGCGCGGTCGTGGCATTTGGCGACGGCTCGCTTTACGTCACGGGCAATCGCTGCCCGCGCGGCGGCGCCATCTCATGGGATGAGCTCGTGCGCGAGGTTCCCGCGGCGGAGGAGCTGCGTCCGCAGGGTGCTTGCGAGGCACAGGCACCCGGCACGGGGCGCGACCGGACCGCGGCTGCCCCCAATCTCTTTGTCGACCGCGAGAAGCTGCTGTTCGAGTCGTACCCCACGGTTCCCGTCAGCGGGGGGCGCGATGTCACGATCGGCATTCCCCGTGTGCTCGAGTTCTGGGACACCATGCCGTTCTGGTCGACGTTCTTCAGCACGCTCGGCTTTAAGGTGCGCGTCTCGGGACGCAGCACCAAGGCGATGTACGAGCGCGGTCTGGCGCACGTCACATCCGACACCGTGTGCTTCCCGGCCAAGCTCGTCCACGGGCACATCCGCAATCTCGTCGACGCCGGCGTCGACCGCATCTTCATGCCCATCATCACGACGGTGCCCACCGAAAACACCGCCTCTACCAGCGAGTGGATGTGCGCCGTCGTAAAGGGATACCCCTACGTGATGCGCAATTCCGATAACCCGGAGGAGCGTTTCGGCGTTCCGTTCGATACGCCGCTGTTCCACTGGTACGACGAGGGCGACCGAAACCGCCAGCTCAAGGCGTGGTGCAAGGAGACCTTCGATATCGATGCCGACCTGGTTGCCAAGGCGACCGAGCAGGCGGACCGCGCGCAGGAGACGTTTGAGAACCAGCTGCAGCTGCGCGGCAGGCAGGTGCTCGAGAACGTGCACGAGGACGGCGGCTACGCGGTGGTGATCGCTTCGCGCCCGTACCACAACGACCCGCTGGTCAACCACGGGCTGCCCAAGCTCTTCTCTGAGCGCGGCATCCCCGTGCTGACGCCCGATGCGGTGCCGGGGGTCTGCAACGTCGATCTTTCCAACAGCCGCATCGACATCGTGAACAACTATCATGCGCGCATACTGTCGTGCGCGGTCATCGTCGCATCGACGCCCGAGCTCGAGCTCGTGCAGATGGGCAGCTTCGGCTGCGGCCACGATGCGTATCTCACCGACGAGATCGCGCGCATGATGGGCGAGATGGGCTCCAAGGTTCCGATGATGATCAAGCTCGATGAGAGCGACGTCGCCGGTCCCATGGGCATTCGCGTGCGTTCGTTTATCGAGTCGGTCAACCGTCGTCGCGCGGAGGAGCGTGCCGAGGGCGCCCGGGTGCACGCGGTCCATCCGCTCGACGACCCGTATAAGGTCAAGTACACCAAGCGCGACCGGCACGACAAGATCGCGCTGGTCCCCAACACCTCCCATGCGTTCTGCAGGCTCATGACCGCGGCGATGCGCAATCAGGGCGTGCGCGCCGAGGCCCTTGATATCGGGCGCGAGGATGCCATCCGCCTGGGCAAACGCTATGTGCACAACGACATCTGCTTCCCCGCGCAAATCGTGATCGGCGAGGCGCTCGCGGCACTCGAGAGCGGTAAGTACGACCCGCACGACGTCGCCGTGGTGACTGGCAAGTATATCGGCGACTGCCGCCTGACGCACTACATGCCCCTGCTGCGCCGCGCGCTCGACGACGCGGGATACGACTATGTCCCGGTGCTCACCAACGACGACGTCGATGCCCACAATGCGCATCCGGGCTTCAAGCTCGGCCTTGGCCCGAGCATCCAGATCGCCTACGGTCTTCCCATGATCGATGCCCTCGAGGCCATGCTTAGGCGCATCCGTCCCTACGAGCTCGAGAAGGGCGCGGCGGACGCTGCGTTCGACCGCGCGCTCGATGAGGTTATCGAGGGCATGGAGCGCTCCGGGCTGAGAGGCCAGGCGACGGGCTTCAAACGCGCGCTTGCGATCATGGACGCCGTTCCGTACGACCGCTCGAACCCGCATCCGACCGTTCTCATCGTGGGCGAGTACCTGCTCAATTTCCATCTCGGCGCCAACCACGAGATCGAGCGCTACCTCGAGGACAACGGGCTCGAGGTCATCGAGGCGCGCATGACCGACGTGATCCGCAAGACCTATTTCTACAAGCATGCGCAGTCGCGCGAGTTCCACGTCGACCTGTCGCTGCCCGAAAAGGCCTGGTACGCCACGGCGGACAACCTGTTCGAGCTCGCGCACGACCGTTGCGACCGCCTGGGCGCGGCGAGCCCGCTCTACGAGCCGCCGACGCGCATGCCCGAGCTCGTGCGCGCGAGCGATAAGATCCTGCACCATACGTTCGATGCGGGCGAGGGCGTGCTGATTCCGGCGGAGATTCTCGAGCACGCCAAGCGCGGCTGCCGCAACTTCGTGATCCTGCAGCCGTTCGGGTGTCTGCCCAACCATGTCGTGGGGCGCGGGCTCATCCATGCGCTCAAGGAGCAGTATCCCACGGCGCAGTTCCTGCCGCTCGACTACGATCCCGACGTGAGCTTCGCCAACGTGGAGAACCGTCTTCAGATGCTCATCATGAACGCCAAGGCGCAGGGGTGCGGTGAGGCGCATGGCGAGACCGCGTAAGGACGCCGATGCGCCCGATGCACGCACCCGTATCATCGAGGCGTTTTGGGAGCTCATCGAGAACAACAGCATCTTCGAGCTGTCGGTTGGCGAGGTGACCCGCGCCGCCCAGTGCAATCGCGGAACGTTTTACTACTATTTTCACGATTTCGATGAACTCGTCGCCATCGCCATAGCCCAGCTGCTGCAGGATAACGAGCTCATCACCGATGCCCTCTGGCATTTTTCGAGCGAGGGCGACCTTTCGGCGTTCGACCGGCGCGACGTCCGCTGCCTGCTGCGGCGCATCGTCATCACCATGAGGGCGGGTGCCGCCGAGCAGGTCGTGCAGGGCATCCATACGATCATCATCGACCGCGTGAGAGAGATCGTCCACCCCGACGGAGAAGAGCTCAAGGCAGATTCGAGCTTTGCGGTGGGCTTTCTGGTCTCGGGCATCATGGGCTTTGTGATGGCGGTCGGCTTTGCCCGGGAGGGCGGCGAGGAGATAGACCTCGAGCAGCCGGGGGACAGCGCGTGCGCGTACCTGAGGGCGGTCGCCATGCAGACGGTGGAAACGGTCGCGCAAGTCGAGGGCGTCGATACATCCGAGCTGCTCGAACGCGTCTCCAAGGAGGCCGATGCCTATCGCGCATCGCGTGCGACGAGTCCCGACGTGGTGAAAGACGCCTAGGGTTTCTCTTGCGGGGCGCCTGTCGCGCATCGCGCGGTGAGTCCCGCGATGCGGTCATAACCTGCATTCATGTGAGCCGGGTTTATAGATATTCCTCCAGCTGTTAACATAGACAACCTGTGGGTAAAGAGACAAAAGCGCCGCCGACGGGCGGGCGTTTTGATTTCGATGAACTCATGTAAGGAAACGAGCATGTTAGATAGATTTACCGATCGAGCGCGCAAGGTCATGTCGATGGCCAAACAGGAGGCGCTCGATCTGCACTCAAATAAGGTGGGCACCGAGCACCTGCTGCTCGCACTCGCCAAGGAGGACGAGGGCATCGCTGCCGAGGCGCTGCGCTCGCTTGATATCTCCTACGACGACATCATGGACACTCTCAAGGAGGTCCAGACCACGGTTCCCGAGCCCAGCGAGGAGACCGAGGCTGCCAAGCTTGCCTTTACGCCGCTCGTCATTAGCGTGATGGAGCGCTCCTTCCGCGTGGCACGTGAGAACAACCAGACCTACGTGTCGACCGAGCACTTGCTGATTGGCATCGTCGAAGAGGGTAACGGCATGGCCATGGACATCCTCATGCGCCTGGGTGTGTCGTCCGCCTCCATCAAAAAGGCTATCGAGAAACTTACCGCCAAGGACCAGGACAAGAAGCGTCCGCTCGCCGGCGCCGGTGCCGGGCGTCCCGGTGCGGGCCTGCCGTTCTTTAGCGGCTCGGACGCGTCGCAGCAAAAGGGGAGCGGCACCGATACGCTTAAGCAGTTCGCCACCAACCTTACGCAGAAGGCGCGCGACGGCGAGCTCGACCCTGTAATTGGTCGCGAAAAGGAAGTCCAGCGTATGATGGAGATCCTTTCGCGTCGCACCAAGAACAACCCGCTCATTCTGGGCGACCCCGGCGTGGGCAAGACGGCCATCGTCGAGGGTCTGGCTCAGCAGATTGCAGCTGGCAACGTGCCCGAGAACCTTATGAACCAGAACATCTGGACGCTCGACCTGCCGGGCCTCGTTGCGGGCGCCAAGTATCGCGGTGAGTTTGAGGAGCGCCTCAAGAACGTGATCCAGGAGGCCACCGAAGCTGACGACGTCATCCTGTTTATTGACGAGATGCACACCATCATCGGTGCCGGCTCTGCCGAGGGCTCCATCGACGCGAGCTCCATGCTCAAGCCCGTGCTCGCGCGCGGTGCCTTCCAGATTATCGGCGCCACCACGGCCGAGGAATTCCGCAAGTACCTCACCAAGGACCCGGCCTTCGAGCGTCGCTTCCAGACCATCGATGTCGAGGAGCCGAGCGTCGAGGACACGGTCAAGATCCTGACCGCGCTCAAGCCGCGCTACGAGGAGCACCACCATGTGCGCTATACGCAGGGTGCTATCGAGGCCGCCGCGAACCTCTCCGACCGCTACATCCAGGATCGCTTCCTGCCCGATAAGGCCATCGACCTCATTGACGAGGCCGGCGCCCGCGCCCGCATCGCCGCCAACCGCGCGCCCGAGCCGGTGCGCGAGGCCGAGCATCGCGTGGAGGAGCTTAAGGCCGCCGCGCAGGAGGCCACCGAGAGCGACGACATGAACAAGGCCGCCGAGATCACCGAGCAGCAAAAGGCTGCCGAGATTGAGCTCGCCGAGGCCAAGGCTGCCTGGACGGCCGAGCTCGACGCCAGCCCGCTCACCATCGATGTCTCCCAGATTGCCGACATCGTGTCCGTGACCTCGGGCGTGCCGGTGTCCTCGCTCACCGAGAGCGAGAGCCGCCGCCTGCTGCAGGCCGAAAGCGTGCTCAAGACGCGCATCATCGGTCAGGACGAGGCCGTCGAGGCCGTTGCCAAGGCCGTGCGCCGCAGCCGCTCGCCGCTCAAGGACCCGCGTCGCCCCGGCGGCAGCTTTATCTTCCTGGGCCCCACCGGCACGGGCAAAACCGAGCTCGCCAAGACGCTCGCCGAGTATCTCTTTGGCAGCAAGGACGCGCTCATCAGCTTCGATATGTCGGAGTTTGGCAGTGAGTTCGAGGTCTCCAAGCTCATCGGTAGCCCCCCGGGCTATGTGGGCCACGACGAGGGCGGCCAGCTCACCAAGGCTGTTCGCCGTCACCCGTACTCGGTCGTGCTGTTCGACGAGATCGAGAAGGCGCACCCCGACATCTTCAATATCCTGCTGCAGGTGCTGGAGGAGGGCCGCCTGACCGATAGCCAGGGCAAGACGGTCGACTTCCGCAATACGGTGATCATCATGACGTCCAACGTGGGCGCCCGCGAGATTGCGCAGGATGCGAGCGTTGGCTTTGGCACCACCGGCGAGCAGGGTCTCACGTCGAGTGAGATCCGTGGTCGCGCGATGGGCGAGCTCAAGCGCCTGTTCCGCCCCGAGCTGCTCAACCGTATCGACGACATTGTGGTGTTCCAGAAGCTCTCGGGCGAGAATCTCACCAAGATCGCGCACCTGCTGGTGGACGACCTGCGTCAGCGTTTGATTGCCAACGGCATGAACATCAAGCTCACCGATGCGGCCTATGACAAGATCGTGGCCGAGGGCACCGACCTCACCAACGGTGCGCGTCCGCTGCGCCGTGCTATTCAAAAGCTCATCGAGGACCCGCTGTCCGAGGAGCTTCTGGCCGGCGAGTGGGGCGAGGGCGATACCGTCCTGTGCGACGTGGCCGATGGCAAGTTTGTCTTTAGCCACGGCACGGGCGAGATCCCGGCACCGCGTCCGGCGGGCACGCTCGGTGGCGATACCGCTCCGGCGGCACCGCACACCGGCAACGCCGCGCCCGTGAGCGGCGGCGTGACCTCGGGCCCCGGCGGCATGATGCAAGCCGGTTCCGGCACGCTGTAGGGCGTAACATAGCTTTGCGAAGGGGCACTCCTGTCGGGGCGCCCCTTTTTTATGAGTAAATGGTGCTATACTCGAAATATAAATATGTATAGCAGAAGGAGCTAGCATGCCAATATCGGTACTCGACTCACGGCCGGTCCAGATGAATGTGCGCATGGATCGCCAACTCAAAGAGGCTGGGGACGCCGTGCTGGCGCATATCGGCATGACGCCGTCACAAGCTGTGAGGGAGCTGTGGCAGTACTTGACCGAGAACGGTCATATGCCCGTCGCAAAAAAGAATGATGACGAAGTCCTGCCTGACGACATACGATCGAAGGCGAGTTCGTCCCGCGTCTCGGAAGGGGCTGCGTTAATTTCGAATTTTTATGAGCGGTTCTCGATTCAGAGGCCGAGCCCCGATGAAGCCTTTGATTACGACGAGTTATACGATCAAATGATGAGCGAGAGATTCAGCGATTGGATCGAATTATGAGCGGCGTCGGAACGAAACGTGTGCTCAAGCTGTTGATCGACACGAACGTCTGGCTAGATTACTTTCTCGCTCGCACGAATGCGACCAGGCCGATAGTCGAGCTCCTTTCTCGCGCGGCGGAAGCGGAGGATATCGTCCTCTTCTCGTCCTCCCTGTCTGTCAAAGACGTCTATTACATTCTGGGAAGGACGATGAAGGCCGACGCCCGCCGTGAGGGGGCTCTCACTCCCGAAGCCATCGCCGGTGCCGACGAGACAGCGTGGGCGTGCGTTCGCCTGATTCGGCAAAAGTCGATTATTGCCTCGGTCGGTGCAGACGAGGTCTTCGACTCCTTTGTGTTCAAGTATCATCACAACGACTTTGAGGACGACCTGATGCTGGGCGTCGCCAATCGCATTGATGCCGATTACGTCGTGACAGAGGACAAAAATCTCATCAAACATACCAATGGTGTATGCATTAATGTTCAACAGGCGTTGAAGTTGGTTGAAGGGTCCAACGTCCCTTCGGCACGGCCCGTCTAACCTGCTTTATCTTGATAAAGTGGCGTTTCCTCGCCGTTAGCCGATGATGCGAGGGCGCTCGGCGTTTTCGACTGGTTTATGCACGCAAAGTCTGGGAATATACAAGTCGCATGTCTTACTGTCTAACCAGTTGCGCCAAGGAGGCACCATGGACTACAAGATTACCGGCTACGAGCCCGCCCAGCTGTTCCATTTCTTTGAGGAGGTCAGCGCGATCCCCCGTGGGTCTGGCAACGAGAAGGGCATCAGCGATTTCCTGGTCGCGTTTGCCAAGGAGCGCGGTCTCGATGTGTACCAGGACGAGGTCTACAACGTCATCATTCGCAAGCCCGCATCTGCCGGCGCCGAGAATGCCCCGACCGTGATGCTGCAGGGCCACATCGACATGGTGTGCGACAAGCTGGGCTCCGTCGAGCACGACTTTACGACTGATGGTATCGACCTGGTCGTCAAGGACGGCGTCCTCACCGCTAACGGCACCACTCTGGGCGCCGACAACGGTATTGCCGTCGCTCTGATGCTCACTGTTCTCGATGACGATTCGATCGTTCACCCCGCCCTCGAGTGCGTATTCACCACCGACGAGGAGACCGGCCTGGTCGGCGCCGAGACGCTCGACAAGTCCCAGATTAGCGCCCGCACCATGATTAACCTTGACTCCGAGGAAGAGGGCGTTGCTACCGTCAGCTGCGCCGGCGGTGTCGTCGTTACCTACACCTGCCCGATCGCGCGCGAGCACAAGACCGGTAGCGCCCTCACGCTCGACATCTCCGGCCTGCTGGGCGGCCACTCCGGCAGCGATATTAACCTGGAGCGCGGCAACGGCAACCTCATCATGGCCCGCATCATCGACCGCCTGATGGTTGCCGGCGAGCCCGCCATCGTTAGCTTTAACGGCGGCACCAAGGACAACGCCATCAACCGTGAGTGCAAGGCCGAGCTGGTCTACGCCGACCACGCTGCAGCCGAGGCCGCGGCCCAGATCGCAAAGGGCATCATCGCCGACGTTACTGCCGAGCTCGAGGTCTTCGACCCCGGCTTTACCTGCACGGTTGAGATTGCCGACAACACTGAGGTCGAGGCCATGGACGAAAAGTCCGCACTTGCCCTTATTCGCGCTCTGCGTCTTGCCCCCAACGGTGTGATCCGCCGCAATGTCGCCACCGACGGCTCCGTCGAGGTTTCCTCCAACATCGGCGTGGTTGCCACCTCTGACGACCAAGTCAAGATCATGCTGTCCCCGCGCTCCTCGATCACCTCGCTGCAGAACGAGTTCAAGGACCGCCTGCAGACGCTGGCCGATGTCCTGGGATTCGACGCCAAGTTTGAGTTCGAGTATCCCGGCTGGAGCTATGCCGAGCATTCGCCGGTCCGCGACATCTTTGTCGAGAGCTATCGCGAGCTCTTTGGCTCCGAGCTACGAATCGAGTCCATTCACGCCGGCCTTGAGTGCGGCCTGTTTGCCGAGGCCCTGCACGGCCTGGACGCCATCGCCGTGGGCCCGACGCTCTCCGATGTCCACACCCCGGACGAGAGCATGGAGCTCGCTTCTGCCGAGCGCTTCTACGAGCTGCTCATCGACGTCCTCAAGCGCCTCGCTGCGTAAAGGTTGCGCTAGCAGCAGTCCGAGCCACGTGCTGGTGGATTGCAAATGACATTATGAGAGGGGGCACCCGAGCTTTTGCGACGGGTGCCTCCTCTCTTCTTTTGGGAAATGGGAGATTACGGACACCTAGCCCATATCCGCCTTGATGAGGTCGAGGGTGCGCTGGCAGTTTTCGCAGACGGGGCCGAGCATATGCTCGCGCAGGTCCGCCATGCCGGGCAGGTCGGCGTATTCGTCCATGACCTCTTCCATGCAAATGGGTACCTCGTAGGCGAGGTCCATCATGGTCGCAAAGCAAAACTTCTCGGATAGCCCGGCATCGGTGAGCGCCGCCTCCAGCGCGGGGTCGCCCATACCGTGGTATCGGCGGATAGCGCCTGGACCGATGCGCCCCACACGATTTTCGCCGCCAACGCTCATGGCAAGGCGCGCTTTTCGCCGCATGCGTTCGTATGCCAGCCCCGATGCAACGTCATACATACGGGCCATCATAGCTGTGCTGCCGTTTCCAAGAAGCAGGGAATAGTTCTTCGCATGCGCGTCCGGTGCGCCGATGATGGCGTTAAAGAAAAGTATCTGCGTAAACAGATACAGGTTAAGTTGATGATGGCTCGTGTTGACGAGGAGTTCCTGAATGTCGCGTGCGGTCGGGCCACCGTCTGCCGTGTACTTTTGAGCGGGCATCACTCCAAGGGCCTGACAGAGGTCTTCTTGGTGTAGACGCATGATTGTTCCGTCTTTGGCTTTCACACGGTCATAGCGTTCAACAATGAGGGCGGGTTCGTCCTCAAATAAGCGATACTCAACGTTCGCCGTTGCGATACCCGCGCGCTGGGCGCTTTTCATGCAGACAAACTCATTAAGAGCTTCAAGTTTAAATCCGATAACGCCATTTTTGAAAATATGCGTCGTGGGCGAGGAACCTACGCATTCGCACCAGCGACCGTCTATGAGCGCGAGTGCGAACTTGCCCTGGTTGCCTCCAAGTGACCAACTTTCATCTAGGCCCATCCACGATGCCTCGCGGTCATCCCTGATCGACTTGAGGCGCAAGGCAATCTCGTGGTCGTCTATAGGGCGGTATTCGCCAGTGCGATGCAAGGCGGCGTCGATATCTTCTTCGGCGCAAAACTGCACTCCGCCCGGACAGTCGAGTCCGATATGGCTGAGCAGCGCAACGGGATTATTGGGCCTGGCGTCGAATTCGGCGGCAATCGCTTTTCGTTGGTCCTCGCTGTCGGGCAGAAGGCCAAACAAGTACGGATTTATGACCTGTTGGCCGTATGTGCGATTTGATACGGGAATGTTGGTCGATAGGGCTGGCCCGTCATAATCTTGATCGTAGGCAAAACTGACTAGACCGCTCTCATCTTGCATGAGCGTTCCTGCGGGTACGCCGCAAATAATAGTCCGAAGCGTTTTTCTGGCCATTGGCTATCTCCCTTCGGGCTTGGTTTGGGCAGATGCGCTTGCGGCAATCGAGACTCCGAGATTGGACATGGCGAAATCGGCGAAGGCCTTGTCGTAGAGCTCGGCCGTAAAGGGGGTATCTGGAAGAGCTGGAATGGCTGCGCCGCGTCGGTTGCGATGGTGAAGACGTTGAGTGTGATGGCACCTGGGGGTGCTACAAGGTTGCAAATCGGCATGCGGGGCGTCGGTTGGCTGCTCATGTTTCGTGTCGTCGATATTCCCTTGAGCAACTAGTGCCAGTCCGAGAGCACCGAAAACCGCCAGCAGCTTGTCGAGCCGAATACCCGTGGCATCTCCCAGCTCGAGCGATGCGAGCAGGCGCTCCGAAACACCGGCTTTTTTAGCGAGGGTTGCACGGGTGAGACCCTGAGCATCGCGTGCCTGGCGCACGTAGATGCCAGCTTGGCGCGGTGTGGTGATGGGAAGGGTATCCACGGCGATCTCCTAACGTGCAGACTTTTGCATATCAGTATGACATGCAAAAGTCTGCATGAAAAGGCATTATGCAAAACTCTGCATGAGACTCCTACATTGACGTTGGCTTATGAGAGGCGTTTTTTTATATCGCGAGGATCCCGAGGTGCTCAAGCAAGATCTTAAGCCCGATGAGGGTGAGCACGACGCCGCCCACGATGGTGGCGGGTTTTTCGTAGCGCGCGCCAAAGGTGTGGCCGATCGCTACGCCGGCGACGGAGAAGATAAACGTTGTGATGCCGATAAGCGATACAGCGGGAACGATGTCAACCGAGAGCGCCGCAAATGAGATGCCCACGGCCAGGGCGTCGATTGAGGTGGCGATGGCGAGGATCAGGTACTCGCCCAGGTCAATCTTTTCGGCATCCTTGCCGTCGCCTTCATCCTCGTCCTCGGTAAAGGCCTCCCACAGCATTTTGCCGCCGATGAAGGCCAAAAGGATAAAGGCGATCCAGTGGTCGATGGGTCCGATGATGCCCATGAATTGACTGCCGAGCGCCCATCCGATTACGGGCATGCCGGCCTGAAAGCCGCCAAAGAACAGGCCGAGCACTACGGCGGCCTTAAGGTTGATCTTCTTCATGCCAAGGCCCTTGCAGATGGAAACGGCAAAGGCGTCCATCGAAAGGCCAACGGCGAGCAACGCGAGCTCTGCGAGTCCCATAGTCTGGCTCCCTCTCTGCGGGCGAACCCGCGTGTACTTCTGCCGGGGGAGCAAAAAAAGACCCGTGGCGTACGCGTTGTGCGCACAGCCACGAGTCTCGTTCATTAAGGCAAGCCAGATCGCATCGGCCAGTATGTTGACTTGCCGCGCCACCGGAGGCGAACCCGGTCACGCGACTACTCCCTCATTTATGCGAATCCCGATGCTACCACATAAGCAGCTCATTTGGATTGGGGCTCTCAGCTGTGTTCGCTCATTCTGTAAGCATCGGATTTTGCGGGCGTCACAGGGGCAAACCGTGAGAAACTTATTGACGTTTATGGAGCGTATACGATGGGAGCGATGCCTTGGATAAGAACGAGCTGCAAAAGCGTATGGAACAGGCCATTCGCCTGACGGCACCTGGCCAGCCGATCCGCACCGCCCTCGACATGATCATTGCCGGTCACCTGGGTGCCCTTATCTGCGTCGGCGACACCGAAAACGTGCTCGCTGCCGGTAACGACGGCTTCCCGCTCAACATTTCGTTTACCTCGAACCGCCTGTTCGAGCTTTCCAAGATGGACGGTGCCATCGTTATCGATGGCGACCTCACCCAGATCCTGCGCGCCAACTTCCACCTCAATCCCGATCCCTCGCTTGCCACGAGTGAGACGGGCATGCGTCACCGTACTGCCGCTCGCATGTCGGTGCTCACCGACGCCATCGTGATCTCGGTTTCGGCTCGTCGCGCCGTCGTTAACGTGTACGTTCACGGCAAGAGCTACGAGATCCAGCCCGTCACCACCATCATGAGCTCGGTCAACCAGCTCGTCGCCACGCTCCAGACTACCCGTCAGTCGCTCGACCGCTCCCTGCTGCGCCTGACGGCCCTCGAGCTCGACGACTACGTCACGCTCGCCGACATTACCGGTATTTTCTCGAGCTTCGAGATCATGCAGCAGGCAAAGACCGAGCTTAAGGATTGCATTGTCAAGCTGGGCAACCAGGGCAAGCTCGTGCAGATGCAGCTCGAGCAGCTCGCGGGCTCCAGCATGGATACCGAATACGACTTGATGATCCGCGACTACGCAAGCGATTCCTCCGAGGCAAACGCCGAGAAGATCCGCGCCGAGCTGAGCCGCATGACGCCTAAGGACCTGTCCGACCCGCAGCACGTGGCGGCAGTTCTGGGTTACGACGACCTGGACGAGGACTCCGTCATGACGCCGCTGGGCCTGCGCACGCTTTCGCGCGTGTCCGTCGTGCGCGACGGCGTGGCCGAGAAGATTGTCGACGAGTACGGCTCGCTGCAGGAGCTCATGGACGACATCAGCGAGGATCCGGAGCGCCTGGGCGACTTTGGCGTTAACAACCCTGCCATTCTTGCGGACTCCCTGTACCGCATGAAGGGCACCAAACAGGGGAACGCATAATGGCGCCCGTATGCGCCGTGGTCGTTGCCGGTGGCAGCGGCCAGCGCTTTGGTAATCCCGGTGGCAAGCAGCTCGTCAATGTAGCGGGCCGTCCGCTTATGAGCTGGTCCATCCGCGCGTTCGATCGTAGCGACAAGGTCGGCCACATTGTGGTGGTGTGTCCTGCCGAGCGCCGTGCCGAGATGCGCCGCCTAGCCATCGACCCGTTTGACTATGACACGCCCATCAGCTTTGCCGATGCCGGCGATACCCGTCAGGATTCCACCCGTGCCGGCGTGCATGCGGTTCCGGCGGGCTTTGAATACGTCGCCATTCACGATGGCGCTCGTCCGCTCATTACGACCGAGGCCATCGACCACGCTATCGACGTGCTCGTGAGCGACCGTGCTCTCGACGGTGTCGTGTGTGGTCAGCCCGCGATCGACACGCTCAAGATCGTCGATGGCGACAACATCGTCGAGACGCCGCCGCGTGAGCTCTACTGGGCCGCGCAGACGCCGCAGATCTTTAGTGTCGACGCCATGAAGCGCGCCCACGCTGCAGCCATTGCCGAGGGCTTTATCGGCACCGATGATTCGTCGCTGGTCGAGCGCATGGGAGGACGCGTCCGCTGCGTCCAGAGCCCGCGCGATAACCTTAAGGTGACGGTGCCCGAGGACTTGCGTCCCGTAACCGCGATTCTGCTTGGCCGCATGGCCGAGGGAGAGGACCTTCCCCATGTTCAGTAACCTGCGCATTGGCCATGGCTACGACGTCCACCGTCTGGTGGAGGGGCGTCGATGTATCATCGGCGGTGTCGACATTCCCTACGAGCGCGGCCTGCTGGGCCACTCGGATGCCGATGTGCTCGCGCACGCCTTGGCCGACGCCATTCTGGGCGCCTGCCGCGGGGGAGACATTGGCAAGCTATTCCCCGATACCGACCCCGCCTATGAGGGTGCCGATTCGATGGTGCTGCTCGCTCGCGTGATGGACTATGCGCGCGAGCTGGGCTTTGAGTTTGTCGATGCCGATTGCACCATTGCCTGCCAGCAGCCTAAGATCACCCCACACCGCGATGCCATGCGTGCCAACCTTGCCCATGCCTTGGGCGTTGACGTCGAAAACGTGGGCGTCGCCGCCACTACGACCGAAAAGCTCGGTTGGGAAGGCCAGGGCGAGGGAATCGGCGCCTGGGCCGTCTGCCTGCTACAGAAAACCGTTAAGGAGTAACGAATGCGTATCTACAACAGCGCTACCCATAAAAAGGAAGAGTTCCAGCCCATCGAGTCCGGCAAGGTCCGCATGTACGTGTGCGGCCCCACGGTCTACGACAACATCCACATCGGCAACGCCCGTACGTTCATCAGCTTTGACGTGATTCGCCGCTGGCTCATCGCGAGCGGTTACGAGGTCACGTTCGCCCAGAACCTCACCGATGTCGACGACAAGATCATCAAGCGCGCCAACGAGCAGGGCCGTACGGCCGCCGAGGTCGCGACGGAGTTCTCTGACAAGTTCATCGGCGTCATGCGCGCCGCCAACGTGCTCGATCCCGATGTGCGCCCCCGCGCCACCAAGGAGATCGGCCCCATGATCGCCATGATCAAGACGCTTATCGAGCAGGGCCACGCTTACGCAGCCGATAACGGCGATGTGTACTTTGCCGTACGCAGCGATCCCAGCTATGGTCAGGTCTCGGGCCGCAACATCGACGACCTTATGGTTGGCGCACGCATCGAGGAGAACGAGGACAAGAACGACCCGCTCGACTTTGCCCTGTGGAAGGCCGCCAAGCCCGGCGAGCCCAGCTGGCCGAGCCCCTGGGGCGAGGGCCGTCCCGGTTGGCACACCGAGTGCGCCGCCATGGTGCATCGCTACCTGGGCACTCCGATCGACATCCACGGCGGCGGCTCCGACCTTGCCTTCCCGCATCACGAGAACGAGTGCGCTCAGGCCACCTGCGCCTGGCACCAGGGCTTCTCCAACACCTGGATGCACACGGGCATGCTGCTGGTAGACGGCGAGAAGATGTCCAAGTCGCTCGGCAACTTCTTTACGCTGGCCGAGGTCCTCGAGCAGCACTCCGCCGCCGCCCTGCGCCTGCTGATGCTGCAGACGAGCTATCGCTCGCCGCTCGACCTGTCTCTTATACACATCTGACGCTGCCGACGATACTCCTTGTGTA
>CABRIB010000012.1 GCA_902470915.1 uncultured Collinsella sp.
GGAGTCCGTCTCGTGGGCTCGGAGATGTGTATAAGAGACAGTACGACAACTGAGGACATCATAAGCCGTTATCTCAAAAGTTATGGAAATATCGATTTGGCGTTATCGCCGAGAGGGGATTTAAGATGGGCAGACAATACGACGAGGCGTTGATTGGCGCCATCTCCGGTCGCTCGTTTATAACCGAGAAGAGGGGGCTCGAGGTTCAAATTCGTCCGGTTCCTGATGATGAAAGAGAGCATGTGCTTGACCCACGAATTCTCGAGGTATCTCGCAAGAAGATGCGGAATGTTAGCATGTCTCCGAGCTGGACGAGCCTTATTGGAATGCGCCATCGCCCGGATAAGCCGACATACCGCCTACTCGATGGTGAGGTTCAGCGCGATGAGATCCTCATGGAGGCGGCCGATCGCTATATAGATTTATTCGTCTGGACGCCACCAAATCATAAGAAGGCAAGTCCAGCGCTTGTTTACCTGCATGGCGGCGCGTTTATGGCGGGGAATGTTCTGCAATTTGAACATCAGCTCGAGTTCATCGCCGAAAAGTCTGGTGCAGTGGTGGTTTATCCAGAATACCGCTTGGCGCCGGAGACGGCATTTCCCGGGCAGATCGAGGATTGCGTTCTTGCTCTTGATTATGTGTGCGAGCATGCCGGGGATCTCGGAATCAATCCTCATAAAATAATGGTCGCCGGCGACTCCGCAGGAGGAAGCCTTACTAATGCGTGTGTTCAGCTCAGGGGTGCTGGAGCTGTAGCCCATGCCTTCGAAATCTATCCTGAAGTCGACCTTGCGGGCGAACAGGGCGAGGGATATGAGGATTTTCCTGCGATAGCCGATCAAGAGGACGTTGCGCGTTTTCGCATCGACCATCTTCGCGATTCGGACGGCCCGATGGTCGAACTTTGTGCACACGGAAAAATGTCTCCTCATGACCCGTTGATTTCTGCGCTAATGCTTGAGGACTGCACTGATTTCCCCCCGGTGACTATCGTGACATCCGAATACGATCCGCTTCGTATCCCCGATGAAAAATGGGCTACAAAATTACGGTCTTCAGGAATCGATGTCGAGGTCATCGAATATGCCGGATGTGACCATGGTTTCTTCGATCATTTTGGCGTGTACCCGCAATCGGAAGACGTGTGTTTGTTGATGGCTGAGAAGCTTAAAGAAATGGCTGCACAATAACGTCTCTCGGCGATAAGGGACTGAAGTCGCCTGTGTTTCTGCATTCGTGGTTCTCAGTCTGATTAAAAAATGAGGCTTGCTCCTTGCCCGAGTGGGTGGGGAGCAGTTTGTTTTTTGTAGCGATGCGAGGCGAGTGCCGCGCACTTTAGATCGCCATTTTGCTTCGCTGTATACCACTTGACGTAATAAAAGAGGCAAGGGCGGTGCGAGGGCCAACAGTCATTCTAAGCTCGGATTCGTATTCTAAAAAGGTTGTTTCGGTTGCGCGGTACAATATAGCAAAAAAGAATGATAAAATGAATTCGAAAAAGAATTCATTTTTAGGAGGTATGTATGCCTGCTTTGCAGATGCTCGACAACCTTGTTCCAATTAGCGATTTCAGCCACGGTAAGGGCTCGGCTGCATTTTCGAAGGTTGGGGACGACAATCCTGTTGTGGTTCTCAAACACAACAAGCCAGCGTTTGTGATTGTTACACCCGATGAATATAGGGAAGCGAAGCAAGCGGAGGAGGACCTCACCTTGTTAACGTTGGCGCTTAAGAGAATGGCTGTGGCAAGTGACGATGCGCTTGTTTCCCTGTCTGATGTTATGGAAGAGCTGGGTGTGAGCCAGGACGAACTCGATCAGATGGATGAGGTCGAGTTTGAATGAGTGGGTACGAAGTCGCTTTCTACCCGGATGCTCTCAAGGATATTAAGCGTCTGGACGGCTCCCAACGAAAGATCGTCCTTAAGGCTATAGAAAAAATCAGAACGAACCCATTGCCGCAGAACGAAGGTGGATTCGGCAAGCCTCTTGGAAACAAGGCAGGTACGGATTTGACTGGCTTTATGAAGATCAAGCTCAGGGGAAGTGGCATTCGAATCGTGTAGCGCCTCATCAGAATTAAAGAAAAGATGGCCATCGTAGTGGTAGGCGCTCGCGAAGATATGGAAGTCTACCGAACTGCTCAGAGACGAGAACTCGATTTCGAGAAATGGGCGGAAGAGAATATCTAGCTTTAACGATGAACGACGAGTGAGCGTTGGTGGGGCCCTGACGAATTAGATTCGTCAGGGTTTTTCGCTGAACCAATTGCCTTCAGCCTCCGTTGACCTTTCCTTCCAATTCATCAGCCAACGTACGTCATAGCAATCCCCGGTAGGTCGCAGGGCGCTTCGCGGGCGGGCCAGGCTTTATCTTCACTCCGGTTGCTTCGCAAAGTCGTTCAGATAAAGCCTGGCCCGCCCGCGAAGCGCCACAAAGACCGCAGGGACGGGAGCAGCTATACTACTCTCAGTAGTTAAGGGTCGCGGATCCGCCGCGTCACCGCTCTCAACAGGAGGTCTTTGTTTATGGCAGATCAAAAGCCGGTTGTCGGGATCATCATGGGCTCCAAGTCCGATCTGGGCGTTATGGAAGGCTGCACCGCCGAGCTCGAGGCACTCGGTGTGCCCTATGAGCTCGTCATTGCGAGCGCACACCGCACGCCGGCGAAGGTCCACGAGTGGGCCTCGACTGCCGCCGATCGCGGTATCAAAGTGATTATCGCCGCCGCCGGCAAGGCTGCTCACCTGGGCGGTGTCGTGGCTGCCTTTACGCCGCTGCCGGTTATCGGTGTGCCTATGAAGACGAGTGACTTGGGCGGTATGGATTCGCTGCTGTCGATGGTGCAGATGCCTTCGGGCGTGCCCGTGGCCTGCGTTGCCATCAACGGCGCCAAGAACGCCGCCATCTATGCCACGCAGATTCTGGGCGCTTGCGACCCCGAATACCGTAAGGTTATCGAGAAGATGAAGCAGGAGATGGCCGACGCCTAGGCGTTCTGCCGTTTCGCCGCAGTATAAGGAGAGCCATGTCCGACTATCAGGGAAAACGATTCAAGGCTTCTCAGATCCCCGATCCGTCGAAGCCGGGTGCCGCCCATGCGGCGCAGCAGGGTCGGACATCCTCTCCTCAGCAGCCGCGAGCGGCGCGTCCTGTGACGCCGGCGACGCACCGCCGCCAGGACACGCCGGCGGCGTATCGTCCCTCGTCTTATAGCGCAGCTAAGAAGCCGTCCCGGTCTTCATCGCATGCCGCGCCGTCCAGCTACACCGAGCCGCCGCGTAAGAAGCGCCGCTCCATCATTCCCATCTTGCTCATCATCGTGGGCATCGGTCTGATTGTCGCCGCTGCCGCCATCTTTATCAACGCCCAGATTGGCTACAAGCAGGCGAGCGAGTCGTATCAAAAGATCGAAAAACAATATGTGAGCGACAAGGACGCCAGCGGCGTGCCGATTATCGACTTTGATGCACTTGCCCAGACGAATCCCGAGGTTGTGGGTTGGATTTACGCGCCCGGCACCAACATCAACTATCCCGTCGTGCAGACCAACAACAACTCCAAATACCTCAACACGCTGTTTGACGGTACGGCCAACGCGTCCGGTGCCATCTTCTTGGATAGCGACGACACCGCGCCGGGAATGGTTGACCAGCAGACCACGATCTACGGCCACCACATGAATGACGGGTCGATGTTCAACGTGATTTCGGACACCACTGATCAGGCAACGTTCGATAGCATCGAGTACGTGTATTACATCACGCGCGATGCAGCGTATAAGCTGCGTCCGCTGGCGACCAAGGTCGTTGAGGATACGTACTCCAAGGCGCGCACGCCCAATTTTGAGGGTGACGACGGGCTCAAGAACTACCTGTCCGAGATGCTCGACGGGGCTTCTGCCGTGACGAGTGATGCGGGCGATCGCGCCGCCTCGGCAACCAAGGTCGTAACGCTTGTGACCTGTCGTTCGTTATCGCTGAGCAACACACGTGCCGTCATGGTGCTCACGCCGGTCGAGGAATAGATAATGGGCTACTCAATGACGGTGAAAGGGGAAATGATGCTCGAGAATGGCAAAACGATGCCTTCGGTTGATGCTTGGCTGCGCGAGGCCAAGGCCGATTCGTCGGCACCTGCGTGCGGTATGTATCTGACACATAACGGTGTGGTGCGCGCGACGCCCAAGGCCGAGGCGCGCGGTGTCGAGACCGATGGCGTGGCGCCGGGCCACAAGGTGGGCGGCATGGTGTTCGGCTTCGATGCTCAGAAGGTGCAGGCTGCTATCGAGGCCACGAGCGCGATGCCGGGTATCGGCTATGTGCGCGTGTGGCTGGCAAGCGGCGAGCTTGCCGTAGGTGACGACATCATGCTCGTGCTCATCGGCGGGGACATTCGCCCGCACGTGGTCGATGCGCTGCAGGCGCTCGTTGGCACCATCAAGAACGAATGCGTAAGTGAGGTCGAGCGCGAGGCGTAGAGGCTTGCGTCGATAGAAGACTCGTTTATAAAAATGCCCGCCGGTACGTGTGATACCGGCGGGCATTTTGCGTTTTGGACGCGGTTGGCGCTACACGCGCGTCGCATCCTTGGGGCTCATGGTCATGCTCTGGAAGCGATTCTCCATAAAGTCATTATCGAAGTACTTGCCGTAGAACTGCGCAACGGGAATATCCGGTTCCGTGCCGTTGACGCGCTGATACCAATAATCGAGCGACTGCAGCGTCATAACGCCATCGACCAGCATAATGATGGTGAAGATGACAGTAGCCGAGTAGCGACTCTTCCACGGAATCATGTTGATGAGCTTGAGCAGCCTCGGCAGCAGCAGCTTGATCCAGATGAGTCCGCCCAGGCCCCACAGGCAGGCAAAGCCCGTGCAGGTGCGTCCGCCCGTAAGGACGGCGAGCGGGTCGGGCATGCCGAACAGCTTCATGTGCGAGTAGCTCCACGAGACCACTCCAAACGAGGTCTGCATAAACCAGCCCACGAACACTTCAAAGCTCGCGCCGAGCAGCGCGCTCACCAAAAAGATAATGATGGGGTTCTTTTTGTAGAAGCGGTTGAGCACCATGGTCATGAGTACGGCGCCAAATCCGTAGATGGGGCTGAAGGGGCCAAACAGCATGCCGGCGCGGTTCTGGTAGACGCCGGGGTCGTCGACCGTCATGTGCCAGATGTCCTCGGCGATCAGGCCGAGTATGCAGCAGACAAAGAATACCCAGAACAGGTTGAAGTAGTTGAGCTTGATGTAGCCTTCGCCGGTTTCATCGCGCCCGAGCATGCCCTCGGCGGCGGCGTCGCGATCGAGCATTTCCTGCAGGCGGCGTTGCAGCTCGCGCTCCTGGCGCAGCGTGGGGTCGACGGTGGTCGAAAGTGCGACGAGGATGCCGAGCTGGATGGCGGGGCGCAGCAAGAAAGGCCCGATGCCCTGGAGCATCACGTCAACCAAAAGCTCGACGACGGTCAATGCGATAAGGATATAGGACAGACGGGCGGCATTGCGGCGCTGGTTCTTGATGAGGTCAAGGCCAAAGATGATCAAGATGACGGCACTGGCAGCCGAGAGCATGATGCCGGCGACAATCAGTCCGACCGCGACGAGCGTGTTGTCGCCGAGCTTGGCGGCGGCGTTGCCGTTGATGAGCGCGGTGATGACCTGCCACATAAAGGCGCCGACCGACGGGAGCGTGCCCACGCCGGACAGGATGCATAGGACGGCGTACACCTTAATGATGAGGGGGATCTTCTTGACCTCCGTGGCGCTGGGGACGCTGGGGTCGAGTTCGTTTCGATCCATACATAACCTTTCTCGTTTTGCTGTAGGTACAAGGATACGCCGCCGACCTGCTAAAAGACAGGACAAACGACCCAATTGCAGCAATGTAAGCCCTAGCGGTGGACGAGACGCGTCGCGACGGAAGCATGCGGGATCGTCGGCCCCGAGGCGGTTGCCCAATAAAATGTTTGGCTGCAAAACGGATTATAAGCTCGGTGGGCTTTTAAAAAGCGCTGCTCATGCGCGGGAGTGCTTGTCTTGCCGTGCGTATAATAAGGCGGGTAACGCCAAAATACGAGGCTCTGAGGGGATGCCATGTCTCAAGAAACCATCCGCGCGGCCGAGCGTGCCGCGGGACAGGTGAACACCATGTCGACGTATGATCCGGACTCCGACCAGCTGCATGAGGAATGTGGCATTTTCGGCGTATGGGCGCCCGATCGCGACGTGGCTCGACTGACGTACTTTGGCCTGCGTGCGCTGCAGCACCGCGGCCAGGAATCGGCGGGAATCGCCGTGGGTGACGGCGGCACGGTTATGGTCCGCAAGGACCTGGGCCTGCTCGACCGCGTGTTCTCCAACGCCGACCTGTCAACGCTTTCCGGCCAGCTGGCCGTGGGCCACGTGCGCTATGGCACCGCCGGCGCCAAGAGCTGGGAAGCCTCGCAGCCGCACCTTTCTACCATCAATAGCGTCATCATCGCGCTTGCGCACAACGGCACCCTCGTCAACACCGACGAGCTGCGCCGCCAGCTGATCGAGCTCGGCGTGCCGTTCCTCTCCAACTCGGATTCCGAGGTCGCGACCAAGCTCATCGGCTACTTTACCCAGCGTACGGGCCATCTGCGCGAGGGCATTCGCAAGACCATGGAGCTTGTGCGCGGCGGCTACGCCATGACGCTCATCAACGAGCAGGCGCTCTACGCCTTCCGCGACCCGCACGGCATTCGCCCGCTCGTGCTGGGCAAGCTCGTGGACGAGGGCCTGGACCAGGCCGATGCCGCATCCGTCTCGCAGCTGCCGTCGCAGGACGACGCCGCGACGGTCGACGCCACCACCCATGTCACCCGCGCCGGCGGCTGGGTCGTTGCTTCCGAGACTTGTGCCCTCGACATCGTGGGCGCCGAGTACGTTCGCGACGTCCGTCCCGGCGAGATCTTGCGTATCAGCGCCGAGGGCCTCGTGTCCGAGCAGGGCGTGCCTGCTGCCGAAGAGCCCGCCAACTGCATCTTTGAGCAGGTCTACTTCGCTCGCCCCGATTCCATCATGAACGGCAAGAGCGTCTACGCCTGCCGCTACGACATGGGCCGCCAGCTGGCACACGAGGAGCCCGTCGAGGCCGACCTGGTCATCGGCGTGCCCGACTCCGGCCTGCCGCCCGCGGAGGGCTATTCGCACGAGAGCGGCATTCCCTTTGGCGAGGGCCTCATCAAGAACCGTTACGTGGGCCGCACGTTTATCGAGCCTACGCAGGAGCTGCGCGCCATGGGCGTGCGCATGAAGCTCAACCCGCTGCGCGACAACATCGAGGGCAAGCGCCTGGTCGTCATCGACGACTCCATCGTGCGTGGCACCACCATGGTGCAGCTCGTCAAGATGCTGCGCAACGCCGGTGCCAAGGAGATCCACATCCGCATCAACTCGCCCGAGGTCATCTGGCCGTGCTTCTACGGCATCGATACCGATGTGCAGTCGCAGCTCATCAGCGCCAACAAGACGGTCGAGGAGATTTGCGAGTACATCGGTGCCGATTCGCTGGCCTTCCTTTCGGTCGAGGGCCTGCTGAAGGTTATGCCCAAGGGCGGTTACTGCGATGCGTGCTTTACCGGCCGCTACCCCGTGGCGATTCCCGAGAGCTTTGGCCGCGACAAGTTCATGGAGGGCTTTAAGCCCCGCAACCTGGACAAGCCGCTGCACTTTGACGACGACGCCGTGGTCGAGAAATACGTCGACCGCAGCTGGGAAGAGGAGCACGGCGAGGCCTAAAACCTGCCATTTAGGGACAGGTTTATTTTGGTAGGTTTTACCTGCTGTTTTGTTGATATGACGGCGCGTGTTGTTATGACGCGCGCCGAATCAAACGCAACTATGAGCACCGTTTGGCGCCTGGGCGGCGGACGGTAATGGGAGAGGAAGGCTCAGATGAGCAACAGCAAGCATGTGACGTATGAGGACGCCGGCGTCGATACCGCCGAGGGCGGCCGCGCCGTTGACGCTATTAAGCAGATGGTCAAGGACACCAATCGTCCCGAGGTTATCGGCGGCATCGGTGGCTTTGGTGGCCTGTTCTCGGCCGCCGCACTTAAGGAGATGGAAGACCCGATCCTGATCAGCGGCACCGACGGCGTGGGGACCAAGCTCGTGCTCGCCCAGATTATGGACCGCCACGAGACGGTGGGCCAGGACCTGGTCGCCATGTGCGTCAACGACATTCTGGCTTCGGGTGCCGAGCCGCTGTTCTTCCTGGACTACGTTGCCATCGGCCATATCGAGGCCGAGCACATGGCAAAGATCATCAAGGGTGTGGCCGACGGCTGCAAGCTTGCGGGCTGTGCACTCGTGGGCGGCGAGATGGCCGAGCACCCGGGCGTCATGGCTCCTGCCGACTACGACCTCGCCGGCTTTACCGTGGGCGTTGTCGATCGTCCCAAGATGCTTGATCCCGCGAATGTTCGCCCCGGCGATGTGATCCTGGGCCTGCCCTCCACCGGCGTGCACTCCAACGGCTACTCGCTCGTGCGCAAGGTCATCGGTGTCGACGGCATCAAGCCGGGCACGCCCGAGGCCGCCGCTAAGGCCGAGGAGCTGAGTCGCCCGCTCGAGGAGCTCGGTGGCGTATCGCTCGCCGACGCTCTGCTGGCTCCCACGCGCATTTATGTGAAGCCGATTCTGGAGCTGCTCCGTGGCGGCGCCAACGTTCACGCCATCGCCCACATCACCGGCGGCGGCATCACCGAGAACCTCAACCGCGCGCTTGCCGACGACGTCGACGCCGTGGTCACCCGCAACGGCGCCGAGATGGGCTGGGACGTTCCGCCCGTCATTACCTACGTGTCGCGCCAGGCCGAGCTTGCGCCCAACGAGGCGTGCAAGACCTTCAACATGGGCGTCGGCCTGTGCCTGATCGTCGCTCCCGAGGACGAGGCTGCCGTGACTGAGGCTCTGGTCGCACTGGGCGAGAAGCCGTTCCGCGTGGGTGAGTGTGTCGAGGGTTCCGGTAAGGTCGTGTACTCCGATGAACGCTAACGAGCAGATGACTGCTGCCGAGGGCCTGGGCTTTGTGCCCTACACCCGTCCGACCGGCACCGATACGGCCGAGCCGCTCAAGATCGGCGTGCTCATCAGCGGTTCGGGTACGAACCTGCAGGCGCTGATCGACCTGATCGCCGCCGGCAAGCTCAACGCCTCGATTGAGCTTGTGGTGTCGAGCCGTCCTTCGGCCAAGGGCCTGCAACGTGCCGAGCGTGCTGGTATCCAGACGCTCACATTGTCCAAGGATGTCTACGCCGATCCCATCGCCGCCGACGAGATCATCGCGCACGAGCTGCTCGAGCGCGGCTGCGAGTACGTGGTCATGGCCGGCTACATGCGCATGGTGCACACGCCGTTGCTGGCCGCGTTCCCCAACCGCGTGGTCAATCTGCATCCGGCGCTGCTGCCGAGCTTTACCGGCGCCCATGCGATTGATGACGCGTTTGCTCGCGGCGTCAAGGTGACCGGCGTGACTGTGCACTTTGCCAACGAGATCTACGACAACGGCCCCATCATCGCCCAGCGTGCGCTGGCTGTCGAGGAGGGCTGGGACGTCGATACGCTCGAGGAGCACATCCATGCGATTGAGCACGTGCTGTATCCCGAGGTCGTGCAAATGCTCGCCGACGGCCGCGTTCACGTGCTGGAGAGCGGCAAGGTGGCAATTGACGCGCCTCGCGGCTAGCGACGCACAGTACAATTTAGCCGAGTAGTCAGGGTGGTCATTGGCGCCAAGGCGCGCGTGGCCACCTTTTGTTTTGGGTAGTCACCTGCGACGTTATTGAATGACTAGTCGTTTAAGAACGTCGCAGGTGACTAGGTGAGAGAGGTGAGCGCATGGCGGATAACGAAGCGCTGTTTACGCCTGAGTTGGTGTTTTTTGATTGGGAGTGTGCGACGCCGGATGAGGTGTTCGCGCGGCTTGAGGGCGAGCTTGCTCCGCGCGGCTACATTGCCGACGGTTGGCTCGACGCCGTTCGCACGCGCGAGGATGCCTATCCCACGGGTCTTGCCATGCCGGCGGCAAACATTGCCATTCCGCATACCGATTCGGGGTTTGTGGCCAAGCCCTATATCGCGGTGGTGAAGCCCGCCGCGCCCGTGACATTTAACGCTATGGCTGGCATGGGCGCTCCGGTGCCGGCGCAGATCGTCATCAATCTGGGCATTGCCGAGCCGGGCGGCCAGGTCGAGGCCCTGCAGGCGCTCATGAACATCTTTATGGATGCCGACGCTGCGGCCGACGTGCTCGGCCAGACCACGTCCCAGGGCATGGTCGACGCTATCCGCCGTCACTTCTAAGGTGCCGGCTGCCAGAGCTGTCCCCTTTGCACCAAAATGGTGCAGATTAACCTGTCCCCAATGCACCAAGCGTGCCGCGGGGGCTGCGTTGTGACACAATGGCGTTTGTTCGATTCGTTATGCGAAAGGCCAACTATGGCAAATAAGAAAAAGAACCCCGCACCCGAGCCGACGCCCGAGCAGCAGGCTTGCGCCGCCTCCGGCTCTCGCAAGAAGCAGCGCAAGACCCGCGTGTCCAAGACCGTCAAGATCGTCCTGGTGGTTATTGGCGTGCTAGCAATGCTGCTTTCTGTCTCGGCCATGGCGTGCTCCGGCCTTATGTCGCAGGCAGAGGATACCTCGGGCTACAAGCTGACCGGCGGTGTTGCTGCTACTATCAACGGCACCAACCTCACCGAGGACACCGTGACCAAGCAGATCATGAGCATGCGCACGTCCTACGGCTACACCAAGGACAAGGACTGGGCGCAGTATCTGGTCGACAACGACCTCACGCCCAGGAAGTACCGCAAACAACTCATCGACTCCTACACGCAGCAGATTCTGCTTCAACAGGCACAGAAAGAGAACGGCGTGACGGTGTCGGACGAGGAGGTCGAGAAGGCTTGGAAGGACGCGTGCAAGAGCGCGGGCGGTGCCAAGGCCTTTAAGAAGACCCTCAAGACCTACGGCTATACCGAGGACACCTACAAGGACTCGCTCAAGGAGAGTCTGGCGCAGCAGAAACTCAAGGATGCCGTCGCGCCCACGAGCAAGCCCAAGGACAGCGAGATTGTCGATTACATCAACGAAAACCTGTCCAGCTATAACGACGCCCGCCGCTCGTCGAACATCCTGATCAAGGTTGATTCCGACGCTTCCGACGAGGACAAGGCTGCCGCCAAGGCCAAGGCGCAGGAGTGCCTGGACAAGATCAACTCCGGTGAGCTGAGCTTTGAGGACGCCGTTGAACAGTACTCCGAGGACACCGGTTCCAAGGAGAAGAAGGGCGATGTGGGCTGGGATAAGCTCACCACCTTTGTCGACAGCTACCAGACGGCGCTCGAGGGGCTCAACAAGGGCGATGTGAGCGAAGTCGTCGAGTCGACCTATGGTTACCACATCGTCAAGTGCACCGACTACTTCCATGTCGATAATCAGGTTGATGACATCAACCAGGTGCCCAAGGCCATCAAAAAGTACGTCTCCAATGTGGTGAAGACGCAAGCGGCCAGCACTGCGTACAGCGAGTGGCTGGAGCAGTACAAGAAGGATGCCGACATCACCGTCAACCCCATGCCCAAGGACGTACCCTATAACGTGAGTCTGAAGGGCGTCACCAAGAGCTCGACCGACGATTCGTCGACGACTGAGTAATCATGGGGCGGTGCTCGCGCGAGCGCCGCCCACACTATTGAGGAGGATTTGCAGATGACCAACGAAGAGCTGCAGAAGGAAATGATCGCGGCCATGAAGGCCAAGGACAAGGTTCGCCTGTCCATCATTCGCCAGGTTAAGGCCGAGGTGAAGAATATCGAGGTCAATGAGCGCCGCGACGTGACCGAGGAAGACGTCAACAGCATGATCAAGCGTCTGATTAAGCAGACGAGCGAGACGCTGGAGATGTCCATCAAGGCCGGCACCGACCAGGAGCGTACCGACAACCTGACCGAGCAGGTCAAGATTCTGGAGAGCCTGCTGCCCGCGCAGGTTTCGGGCGAGGAGCTCGAGGCTCTGATCGAACAGGTCATCGCCGAGCTGGGCGCCACGTCCAAGAAGCAGATGGGCCAGGTCATGGGCGCTCTGGGTAAGGCCACTGGCGGCAACTTCGATAAGCCTGCGGCTGCCAAGATCGTCGGAGCCAAACTCGCGTAGGGGCCGAGCGGTACATAGTTGATGTTTAGGGGGGCGTGGCCGTCATGGTCGCGCCCCTTTTTGCTGGGCTGGGCACTCATTGGGGACAGGCTTAAATGAGCGCCCAATGAGCAGGTACTCATTTAAGCCTGTCCCCAATGAGTGGGTTAAAGGTTGCGGGTTCTTTACGGGAATGTAGTGTGGGCTGCGGAAACGCGGTTCTTTCCGTACAATAGTTCAACTCGTGTAAACGCAGGGAAGGGACATTCATGGCAGACATGATCGAGATCAAGCATCTCAACAAGTACTTTGGCGACCTGCATGTGCTCAAAGATATCAACCTCACCGTCAAACGCGGCGAGAAGCTCGTAATGATCGGGCCTTCCGGCTCGGGTAAATCGACGCTCATCCGTTGCGTCGATTATCTGGAGGAGCCCACGTCGGGCGAGGTTGTCATCGACGGTACGCCGCTCACCAAAAAGAATCACCTGGAGATGGCTCGCAAGTATAGTTCCATGGTGTTTCAGCAGTTCAACCTGTATCCCAACATGACGGTGCTGGGCAACCTGACGCTCGCGCCCATCAAACTGCAAAAGAAGAGCAAGGAGGAGGCGACCGAGATCGCTATCGCCGCGCTCAAGCGTGTCGGCATGGCGCATAAGGCCGGCGAGTATCCGCAGAATCTCTCGGGCGGTCAGCAGCAGCGCATCGCCATCGCCCGTGCCCTGTGCACCAAGCAGCCCATCATCCTGTTTGACGAGCCGACCTCGGCACTCGACCCCGAGATGGTCCAGGAAGTTCTGGACGTCATGATCGAGCTCGCGCAGGAGGACATCACCATGATCTGCGTGACGCATGAGATGGGCTTTGCGCGCCAGGTGGCCGACCGCGTCATCTTTATGGAGGACGGCCGCATTCTGGAGGAGGGCACGCCCGAGCACTTCTTCGATAACCCCGAGAACCCGCGCTGTCGCGAGTTCCTGTCCAAGATTCTGCACTAGGCGCGGTGATGGACATGACGGATATGACGAGGGCGGCCGTGTCGCGCCGTCACTTTTTGCAGCTGGCTGGCGCCAGCATGCTTGCGCTGACGGCGACCGCGCTTACCGGTTGCGGCAACTCAACCAGCGGCGAGGGCTCCGACAAGGGGTCCAAGCTTGCGGCCATCAAATCGCGTGGCCATCTGAATGCCGGCGTTAAGAAGGACGTTCCCGGCTACGGCTATTACGACACCGCCAAGGGCCGCTTTGAGGGCATGGAAGTCGATTTGTGCTACCAGATCGCTGCTGCCGTCTTTGGCGTGAGCTACAAGGAGGCTCGCGCCCAGGAGCTTGTCGAGTTTACTGACGTAACGCCCAAGACGCGCGGCCCGCTGATCGATAACGGCCAACTTGACGTGGTCGCGGCGACCTACACCATCACCGACGAGCGCAAGAAGAGCTGGGATTTCTCGACGCCGTACCGCACCGACTACGTGGGACTCATGGTCAAGAAGCGTTCGGGCTTTACCTCGATTGAGGATCTGGACGGCAAGGTCATTGGCGTGAGCCAGGGTGCCACCACGCAGGGCCTGATCGAGCAGATGATCAAGGACAACGGCTTTAGCTGCAAGCCCGAGTTTAGGGCCTTTAGCGGCTACCCCATCATCAAGAGTTCGCTCGACGCCGGCAATATCGACGTCTTTGCCATGGACCGCTCCACGCTGGCCGGTTACATGAACGAGACCGTTGAGCTGTTGCAGCCCGAGGTCAAGTTTGGCGAGCAGGGCTACGGCGTGGCGACCAAGAAGGGCTGCGACCTTTCGGCCGTGGTCGATCAGGTGATTTGCGATCGCCTGGCCGACGGCTGGCTCGACCAAGAGGTCAAGACCTGGGGTCTTGTATAGGCACATCGTCCAAGGAAGGAATCAAATGCTCGAAGGATTATTTGACGCCGACCGTTGGTCGACGACATTTCAAAACATGGGGCCCTTCTGGGAGGGCTTTGGCGTGACGCTGCAGGTGGTCGTTGCCGGTCTGCTGCTGTCGCTGGTGCTGGGCACACTGCTGGGCGTGTTCTCTACCACTCGCTCGCGCGTGCTGCGCGCCATAAGCCGCGTGTACGTGGAGTTTTACCAGAATACCCCGTTGCCCGTGCAGGTGCTCTTTATGTACATGGCCGGTCCGCAGTTTTTGCAGGCCATAACCGGTGCCGACCAGCCGGTGCGCATCGCGCCGTTCGTGCTGGGCTTCTTGGGTGTGGGCCTGTATCACGCGGCCTACATTTCGGAGGTCATCCGCACTGGTATCGAGGCGGTTCCGCGCGGTCAGATGGAGGCGGCCCAGAGCCAGGGCTTCACCCGTGCGCAGGCGTACTGGTACATCGTGCTGCCCCAGACGTTCAAGATCATTTTGCCGCCGCTGTGTAACCAGGCGCTCAACCTGGTCAAGAACACGTCGGTGTTGGCACTTGTGGCTGGCGGCGACCTTATGTACCGTTCCGATAATTTTGTGAGTCTGTACGGTTACCTGCAGGGATACATCGTCTGCTGCCTTATGTACTTCATCATCTGCTTTCCGCTCGCCATGCTGGTGCAGTGGCTCGAGCGCCGCTCCAAGGAGCGTCCGCGCGGCGTGAGCCTGGCCGAGCTGGGGCTCGACAATGTAGAGGAGGCCTAGCGCATGGAAATCTTCAACGCGACGAACCTGCTCTACATCTGGGGCGGCTTTGTTAAGACAATCGAGATCTCGGCGCTGTCGATCTTTTTCTCGCTCATCTTTGGCACGGTGCTGGCGCTTGTTAAAAGCTATGCGCCCCGCCCGTTCCGTATTTTGGTGAGCGCCTATATCGAGCTGTTCCGTTGCACGCCGAACCTGCTGTGGATCCTGTTTATCTACTTTACGGTGCAGGGTTTGGACATTGTGATTTCGACCATCGCCTTTACGCTGTTTACCAGCGCTGTTATGGCCGAGATTGTGCGCGGCGGCCTCAACTCGATTCCGCGCGGCCAGTTTGAGGCAGCGCAGAGCCAGGGCTTCGGCTTCTTTGCCACCATGCGCTACATCATTCTGCCGCAGACGTTTAAGACGATCATTCCGGCGCTGTTTAGCCAATGCACGACCGTCATCAAGGACAGCTCGTATCTTTCGGGCATCAACGTGGCCGAGCTCATGTACACGGCAAACGTCGTGATGGCCCACGCGATCGACCTGTCGCAGGTGCTTATGCTCTACGGCCTGGTGTTTGCGATGTACTTTGTGCTCAACTTTGGTATCTCGTTGCTGGTGAGAGCATATCAGAGGCGAATGGTGGCAGCGTAGAATGTGGCAAAGGGACAGCCCCTTTGTCACATAGAGAAAGGAATCGCGATGAGCGATCTGGAGAACAAGAAGAATCCTGTGGTCATTACCATCGCGCGCGACTTTGGCGCCGAGGGCCACGAGATTGGTCGCATGCTTGCCGACGAGTTGGGGATTCCGCTGTACGATAACGAGCTGCTGGTGCGTGCGTCGCTGCGCGCGGGCGAGTCGCTCGACAAGATGGCTGCCTACGACGAGCGCCTGGCCGTGGAAAACATGGCGTTTCTGCCCGACCGCTACGATGCGCGTTCGTACTCGGACAAGCTGTTCCAAAAGATGAGCCAGGTGATTTTGGATCTGGGTGAGACCGAGAGCTGCATTATCGAAGGTCGCCTGTCCGATTACCTGTTGCGTAACAACCCCAACCACATTGCCGTGTTGGTGACCGCACCCTTTGAGGACCGCGTCGAGATTGTGCGCAAGAAGCGTGGCCTTAACAAAAAGAAGGGCGCCAAGCTGGTCAAGCAGCAGCAGAAGGCGCGCGAGGCGTTCTATAAGCGCTATAGCGCCGGAAAGTGGAAGATGACGAGCGGTAAGGATATCGTCGTCAACCGCGCCAAGTTGGGACGCGAGGGCTGCAAGGACGTCATCGCCGCAGCCTACCGCTACAAGGTGGCTCAGCTCGAAGGCTAACCGACCAAAACCACCACAAAGGGGATAGGCACCTTTGTGGTGGTTTTTGTTTTAGGCGGAGGGGAAGGCCTTGGTGAGACCGGCGCGCGTCTGCGTGTCGGTCTTTTGGTAGATAGAGCTCAGGTGGCGCTGCACCATGCGCATCGAGATTCCGAGCTCCTCGGCGACCTGCTTGAGCGGGCGTTCATCCTGGGTCACGGCTATGAGCACGTCGACTTCGCGCGGGGTGAGAGCGTGGTTGGCGATGAAGGCCTGGCGTTGCTCCTCGATGGTGGGGGCGGCGAGTGCTTCTTCTGCCAGCTGCTCGCGTTTTCGCTCCTGCTCGGTTTGGGGCAGGCGGAACAGGCCGGCTGCCACGAATGCCGCGCAGGCGGCGACGAGCAAAACGAGCGCACCGATCATGATGAGGGCAACGTTGCCCGAGGTCACGAGAGCAAGCGAGATGCCCGATGTGGTGAATGCGCATGCATTGTTGGCGGCGCGTCCCATGCCGGCCCAGAGGGCGGGCGCATGCATGCGCGGTGCCAGCTGTGTAAAGGTGGCGGTAAAGAACGTGACAAAAAAGCCCGAGCTCAGGTAAAAGACGACAAGGCCCAGGTTAGGATCGGCGCCGGCTTCCACGGCCAGAATGGAAATGGTCGAGAGCACGGCAATGCCGAGCATGGCAAGTCCCATGTATCGGCGCTCGGCAAGATCAAAGATAATGCCGGCGGCAAGGCCGCTCGCCGCCAAAAAGAGGCGCGGCCAGGTTTGCACGGCAATGGCGCCATGGGCGTTGGAGAGTGTGACCACGTTGTCGAGGGTCGAGAACAAGCAGGCGAGAATCATGACGAGCGCGATGCTCCAGCATGCCTGTTTGGCGAGGGCGTGCGAAGGTTCGACAAAGGGATTGATACGGGAGTTCGGGCTCTTGGCGGTCTCTTGAGGAACAGTGCCGATGGCAGAGATGATGATTGTTGCGGTGCCAAGGACAATGAGCTCGACGATGCCGGCGCAATTGAGCAGGTTGACGGCGAACTGCATCAGGATGCCTGCGGCATAGGCCGCTCCTGCGCCGGTGGCGAGTTTAGGGTCATTCTGAAATGTCAACGAAAAGGCGTGGTGAGCAGCGGCACCCAGCAGACCGAGCCCAAAGAATGCCACGCAGCCCAGAATCTCGAGGGCAAGCGGACCCGTGGGGGACTGGATCTGGGTCAATCCCAGGATGGCGATGGGAACAGCGGCGTTGGCGGCTGCCAGTGAGTGGCCTTTGCGCTGTGCGAGCCCGAGCAGCGGCGCGTATCCGATAAAGCCGAGTACGCTCGCGCCCAGAATAAAGCCCTGTGCGAGCACAACGCGCTCGGCGCCGGCGAGTAGCCCGATATTGATATCGAAGCGAAACTCGGCGGCAAGGAAGGCGAAGGTGAAGAGCGCGAGTGCCAGAAGCGCTTTGATTTTAGGCCTGCTCAGGTTCAAGGACGGTCCTTTGGGTGGACGAATGATCGTGTCCTCGATTGTAGCGTTCCCGGGACGCGTGTGGCGATGGCGAAATCATATTGAATTAAACCGCAGGTAGAGGCCTAGGTTCACATCTACGAACCTAGGCTTATGGAGTCATTTGGCACATCTTGGTGGTATGTCCCTACGACCAAGGAGGCCGTTATGAACGGAAGCCACTTTGACAAGCAAGCTCAACGTGAGTCCACCTGCTCGCTGGTTCACGGTACCTGGCGTTGTGTGGGTGCCAAAATAGCTTGCGCCGGCGCGTGTGCGCTTATGGTCGGTCAGTTGCTGCTGCCGAGCGTGGCGCTGGCGACGGAATGCGCCGATCCCGCCGCTGGGACGGATGAGGTTGCCGCGGCTCCGGTGACGCCGACGGTTGCGGAGGATACGGCGGCTCCGGCGTCGGTACCGGTGGCTTCGGCTGCGCCGATGACTGACGCGGCTCCGGCGGCACCGTCCACGGTAGAAGCTCAGCAAGATCAGCAGGACGCACCGGCGGCAACGGCAAACGATGCGACACCCGCTGAACAAAACACTCCCAGCGACAACGCCGCCATGCCGGCGAGCAACGCCATCATGCCCTGCGGTGTGACCGATGTTGTTGGCGGCAGCGATGTTAGGGTCAATACGACCGTGGTTTCCCACTACACGAACTGCGGGCTCCCGGGCAACATCACGCTCGAAAAGGGTCAGTCGTACACCTATGATTTTCCCGATGTTGAGGGCGGCATGCCGGATGAGCCGCCCTGCGAACTTGTCGAAACCAAGTACTACCGGGCCGATGCTGTTTCGGGCACCCTGGTTGAAGTCCAGGACGCATCTATGTCCGATGTGACGGCGCGCTTTGAGCCCGTTGGCGATCACATGAGGCTGACGCTGACCTTTACGGGTGGCGCGGCAGGCGGCTCGTATCGACTCACGCGCAATGAGGCTCTCTATATTGGCACGGCACTGGAGTATACCGGAACTGACTATGAAGGCAGCTCGACTATCCTCAACGAAACCAGGTACGATTATTACCTCCGCTACGCCATCAATAGCGAAATTACGCTCGTTGCGTCAGAAAACGAAGCCCTCCATAACCTGAACGTCAACGACGTGAAGACCGACTACGCGCCCGGCGAGGCGCCCCGCGCGACCGCGACGATTCCCGCCGCCGATGCCGACAAGTACGAGATCGCCTACGAGTGCTGGGAAGAGATGGAGCTCGATATGGAATCCGGGGAGTCGGTACCCGTTGCCTTCTGGTATTCCGACCCCGCAAAGTACACGCCGGGCATGAAGAAGATTGACCACTTCGAGGAGGGCAAGTTCTACATGTACTCCGTTGAGCTGAGGCTCAAGGGCGACAATACCGTGGCCGATGACTGCAATATGAACGTCAACGGTCATTGGGTGCACCACATCAAGACCGCCAACGGCGTCTTCGCGCCAAACGCTGACAATATGCTGTGCGAGGCTCCGATTGATGAGTGGCGGGCAATCGACCTTATTGAGATTAACGGTGCCATGACCACCTTTAAGGCGGGCGACAGGCCGGTCTTTACGGCGGGTACTCCGGCGGGTTCCGACTCTATTCTCCAGTGTGAGTTCTGGACGGGCAGCGACGGCAGCGAAGTAAATTCCGTTGAGTTCTGGGACCAGCACATCACCAACCATATCGACGCCTTTAAGCCTGGCGTGACCTATCGCTACGGCCTGTACTTTAAGCCGGCGCGTGGTTTCTACTTTACGCCCAATACCAAGCTGAAGATCAATGGGGTTGAGTGTGGCTATCAGGTGGGCGAGGCAAGTGAGGTTGATCCCGAGAGCGGTTGGATTTACACCCTGTGGCTGAACACCAATCTGACGTTTACGCCTGAGACTATGCCTACTCCCGATCCGCAGCCCACGCCGGATCCCAACCCGACGCCGCAGCCTGAGACTAAGCCCGAGGCCAAACCCGCGGCAAAGCCGGTCGTGACAACCACCACGACCAAGACGGTTGAGAAAGCCACGCCGTCCAAAAAGTCCGATGCTGTCCTGGCTACCACGGGGGATACCACCGCGGCAACGGTCGCGGCCCTGGGCATCGCCGGCGCAACCGTTGCCGTGGCCGGCATCGCCGCGACCAAGCGCCGCAAGCGCTAGGTTTTGGTGACGGCGCCTATCCTCGGCTTCAGCAAAATATCGATCTGTAACACCAAACTGCCCAGAACGCCTCTAGATGTTACAGATTGAGATGAACCGAATGGCCGCCAATCTAATGTCTCGATCTGTAACACCAAGCGGGGAATTTGACCTCTAACTGTTACAGATTGAGACAAAACGACCGACCAGGTCCCAAACCACCACAAAGGTGCCTGTCCCCATCGTGGTGGTCGGGCGGCCGGTATAGAAAAAGTCCCCGCCGGGCGTATGCTCGACGGGGACTTTGCCGTTTGGTGGCTAGTGCTGTAGGTGATTACTCGCCCAGCAGGCTCTTGGTGATGGAAGCGGCGGCCTTCTTGCCGGCGCCCATCGCCAGAATGACCGTAGCGGCACCGGTGACGATGTCGCCGCCGGCCCAGATGCGGGGATCGGTGGTCTGACCGGTCTCCTCGTCAGCGACGATGTAGCCCCACTTGTTGAGCTCCATCTTGCCGCCGATCTTGGCAGCGAAGGGGTTGGCGTTGGTGCCGATAGCCGAGATCGCGACGTCGCAGGGGATCTCCTCGATGGCGCCCTCGATGGGCACCGGACGACGGCGGCCGGACTCGTCGGGCTCGCCGAGCTCCATCTTCTGGACCTTGACGGCGCACACGGAGCCGTCCTCGCCAGCGACAAACTCGAGCGGGGAGACGAGCGGTAGAACCTCGACGCCCTCGGCCTTGGCATGGTGCAGCTCAGCGCGACGGCAGGGCATCTCATCCTCGGTACGACGATAGGCGATGATGGCGTGCTCGGCGCCCAGGCGCTTGGCGGTACGGACGGCGTCCATAGCCACGTTGCCGCCACCAAAGACGACGACGTTCTTGCCGTGCTTGGTGGGGGTGTCGTACTCGGGGAACTTGTTGGCCTTCATCAGGTTCACGCGGGTGAGGTACTCGTTCGCGAAGAAGACGTTGGGCAGGTTCTCGCCGGGGACGTTGAGGAACTTGGGCAGGCCGGCGCCAGTCGCCACGTAGATGGCGTCGAAGCCCTGCTCGAACAGCTCCTCGGCCGTGGCCATGTTGCCCACGACGGAGTTGTACTCAAACTTGACGCCCATGTCCTCCAGGCCGTCAATCTCGCGCTTGACGACTGCCTTGGGCAGACGGAACTCGGGGATGCCGTAGACCAGCACGCCGCCGCCGGTGAAGAATGCCTCGAAGACGGTGACGTCAAAGCCGTTACGGGCGAGCTCGCCAGCGCAGGTGATGCCGGACGGGCCAGAGCCGACGACGGCGACCTTCTTGCCGTTCTTGGGGGCCATCTTGGGCGTGGAAGCGAGCTCGGGGCGGTCACCCAGGAAGCGCTCGAGCTGGCCGATGGCCACGGGCTCGGACTTCTTACCACGGATGCACTTGCCCTCGCACTGGTTCTCCTGCGGGCAGACGCGGCCGCAGATGGCGGGAAGCATGGAGTCCTCGCGGATGGTATCGAGAGCGCCGCCGAAGTCCTTCTCGCGGATCTGCTCGATAAAGCGGGGGATGTTGATGTTGACGGGGCAGCCCTCAACACAGAACGGCTTCTTGCAGTTGAGGCAGCGCTCGGCCTCGGCCAGCGCCATCTCCTCGGTGAAGCCCTTGTCGACGGGGCGGAAGTCGCAGGCGCGCTCGGCAGCCGGCTCCTCGTTATCGGGGGTGCGGGGCGACTTCATATCGGCAACGAAACGACCGTTAACTAGTGGCATGCGCAGCTCTTTTCCTCATAGGCCTTGAGGGACTCGCCCTCTTCGGAACGGTAAGCGGCCTGGCGGGCACGAAGGTCATCCCAGTCGACCAGGGTGGCATCGAAGTCGGGGCCGTCGACGCAAGCGAACTTGGTCACGCCGCCTACCTCGACGCGGCAGCAGCCGCACATGCCGGTGCCGTCAACCATGATGGGGTTGAGCGACGCGGTGATGGGGGTGTCGTACTTCTGGGCGGTGAGGGTCGAGAACTTCATCATCGGAACGGGGCCGACGCAGAAGACCTGGCTCACGGCCTTGTCCTGCAGCAGGCGCTCCAGCGGAGCGGTGACAACGCCCTGCTCGCCGTAGGAGCCGTCGTCAGTGGTGATGTGGATGTGGTCCTCGTCGAGGAGCTCGCGGAACTGGTCCTCCATAAGCAGGAGGTCCTTGGTGCGGGCGCCCATGATGGCGTGCACCTCGTGGCCGGTCTCGACCAGGTGCTTGGCGACCGGGAAGGCAATTGCCAGGCCGACGCCGCCGCCAATGACGGCGCAGGGGCCCTCGGCCATCTCGGTGGGAACGCCCAGCGGGCCCACGACATCGCGCAGCGACTCGCCAGCCTCGTAGGTGGACAGCATCTCGGTGGTCTTGCCGATCACCATGAAGATGAACTCGACCCAGCCCTCGTCACCGTTCCAGCCGGCCAGGGTAAACGGGACGCGCTCGCCCGTCTCGTTGGCGCGAACCATGAGGAACTGTCCAGCGTGCGCATGCTTGGCGATTGCAGGCGCCTCGATGCGGAACTTGAACACCTTCTCAGAGAACTGCGTCTTCTCCAGGATCTTATACATAGAACCCCTCTCTTGTTGGGGCCGCCGAACCGTGCCTCCACGGAAATGGACGGTAGCCCGAATAAAACCGTACGCGCACAGGCGTTGTGCAGACATACGGTGCAAATTATACCCTCATGGACATGTCACTTACGTGTGTCTTCGGCGGTTGGGAGCAGGGTTTATCCACTTTGGCCTACCAAATAGGGGCAGGTTTATTTTGGTCAGTTTTATCGGGTAAAACGGCAAAGGGGGCCGGCCTCGGGTTGTGATGAGGCCGGCCCCCTTTGGGGCGCTATGTGTGTAAGTCGGCGCGCGGTTGATTGCGATGCTGCGGTTGAGCGTTTCTGCAGGTAAAACCTGCCAAAATAAACATCCCTAAATGGTAGGTTTTAGTGCTTGCCGTTGGCGGAGGCGGCGCCGTTTACGTGATCGCGGGCATAGATCACGCCGTGCACGATGGCCAGGCCGGCGGCGTCGGCCGCGCGGGCGCAGGTGTCCTGGAAATCCTCGGCCTCGCGGGCGCGCAGCTGCTTGAGCACGTAGTCGGCGACGGCCATCTTGCCGGGAGGGTTGCCGATGCCGGTGCGGATGCGGCTGAAGTCGCGGCTGCCCATCTTGTCGATGATGGAGCGCAGGCCGTTGTGACCGGCGTGGCCGCCGCCCACCTTGACGCGCACGTCGCCGGCGGGAATATCGAGCTCGTCGTGGATTACGAGCAACTCCTCGGCCTTGATCTTGTACTCGCGGCAGAGCTTGGAGATGGGACCGCCCGAGGTATTCATGTACGACTGCGGCTTGACCAGCACAATCTGGCGCTTGCCGCCCTCTTCCTCGGGATCGTTGATGTTGATGAGCGCGACCTCGGCACCGGCCTGGTTTTTCCAGTACGTGACGCCGGCCTGACGGGCCAGCTCGTCGATTGCCTTAAAGCCGGCGTTGTGGCGGGTCTCGGCATACTCATCGCCAGGGTTGCCAAGTCCGGCAACCATGCGAATCTTGAGCGGCTGTGCAGCTGCCATGTTTGTCCTCCGTTACGTAAATAGTTCAATCAACGACAAAGGCTACCACGCCCGCCGAATGCGAGGCTTTGCTTCAGCGAAATCCCACCAGACAAAAGCACGGCCGCGGCAGAGCGAGCCGCCGGAACAGAAGAAACCCCCGCGCGACCTTTGCGAAGCAAGGGGGAGCGCGGGGGTTTCTTCTGTTCCGGCGGCGATGCGCCGGGTTGCAAGGACGATGCGACTACAGCGCGAAGTCGCCGCCGACGAGCGTGGAGACGGGCTCCTCGTGGTAAACGGCGGAGATGGCCTGAGCGAACTCCTCGGCGACCGAGATGGTCTTGATCTTGCCGCCGACCTCGACGGGAATGGCGTCGGTGACGACGCACTCGACGATCGGGGCGTCGTTCAGGCGCTCGATGGCCGGACCGGAGAAGATGCCGTGGGTGGCGCAGACGTAGATGTCGCCAGCGCCCATAGCCTTGAGCTCCTTGACGTTGGCGCACAGGGTGCCAGCGGTGTCGATCATGTCGTCGTTGATGACACAGGTCTTGCCCTTGATGTCACCGATGATGCCCATGACCTCGGCGGCGTTGTGGCGCGGACGGCCCTTGTGGGCGATGGCCAGGTCGCAGCCGAGCATGTCGGACAGCTTCTTGGCGGCCTTGGCACGACCCACGTCGGGGGAGACGACAACCAGGTTGTCGGTGTCGAAGTGCATGTCGTTGTAGTACTGGCCAAACAGCGGCAGTGCGGACAGGTGGTTGACCGGGATATCAAAGAAGCCCTGGATCTGACCCTGGTGCAGGTCGAGGGTGATAATGCGGTCGACGCCGGCGCGCTCGAGCAGGTTGGCGACGAGGCGGGCGGTGATGGGCTCGCGCGGGCCGGCCTTGCGGTCCTGGCGGGCATAGCCGTAGTGGGTGATAACGGCGGTGATGGAGCGGGCGGATGCGCGCTTGGCAGCGTCGGTGGCGATGAGCAGCTCCATGAGCATGTCGTTGACGTTGCCGCCGGCCACGGACTGAATCAGGAAGACGTCGGCGCCGCGGACGGTCTCGTCGTAGCGGGCGTAAATCTCACCGTTGGCGAACTGCTTTAGCGTAAGGCCCGAAAGCTCGACCCCAAGGTACTCAGCGATCTTCTGAGCGAGGGGACGGTTGGAGGAACCGGAATACACGCGGATGGACTTGCGCATATTCTCCGACTTCTCGGGATCATTAATCGGCATTACCCTTCTCCTTTATACATCGAATGCCATATAGATGCCTTTTTGCATTGTAACCGTGCGGCGGGGTTAATCGGGTCTTGATAACGTCTTTACCGTCAACGGACACGAACCGACCACTCATCCGGTCACGCAGGTCACGATAGAAAAAGGAGCCGTCCCCATGGAACAGCTCCTTTTGTGCTTGGCAAAGCGTTATGCCTCGTCGTCCTCGTGCAGACGGCGGCGATAATCGGCGGCCCAGCCCTCAATATTTACCTGACGGGCGCGGCCCAGACCGAGTGCGTCGGCCGGAACCGGCTCGGTGATGACGGAGCCGGCGGCCACGAGTGCACCGTCGCCAATCTGAGCGGGCGCGACCATCATGGTGTCGGAACCGATGAAGGCATCCTTGCCGATGACGGTCTTGTGCTTGTGGACGCCGTCGTAGTTGCAGGTGATGGAGCCCGCGCCTACGTTGACGCCGGAGCCCATGGTGGTATCGCCGATGTAGGACAGGTGGGGCACCTTGGAGCCCTCGCCGATCGTGGACTTCTTGATCTCCACGTGCGTGCCGGCCTTGGAGCCGTCGAGCATGTGGGTGCCCGGGCGCAGGTAGGCGCGCGGGCCGCAGTCGACGCCGTTCTCGATGACGGCCTCGATGGCGATGGTCTCATCGATGATGCAGCCGCTGCCGACAGTGGTGTCGGTGAGGCGGCTGTTGGGGCCGAGCTGGCACTCTTCGCCCACGGTGACGTGGCCGATCAGATGCGTCTGCGGCCACACGATGGTGTCTCGGCCGATGACGGCATCGGGGCCGATCCAGGCCTGCGTGGGGTCGATGAAGGTAACGCCCTCGGCCATCCAGTGCTCGTTGATGCGGTCGCGCGCGATGGCGGTGAGCTGCGCGAGCTGGATGCGGCTGTTGACGCCCAGGCCGTCGCGGTAGTCGTCACAGTGGAAGATGGAGACCGCCTGGCCGTGACCCTTGAGGATTTCGAGCATGTCGGGTAGGTAGTACTCGGACTGTGCGTTGTCGTTGCCGATCTCGTTGATGTGGGCGGCAAGCTGCGCGCCGTCGAAGGCGTAGCAGCCGGCGTTGCACTCCAGCAGCGTGGCGGCCTGCTCGGGCGTGCAGTCCTTCTGCTCGATGATGCGCTCGATCTGACCATCGGCGCCCAGCTTGATGCGGCCGTAGCCGAAGGGGTCGGGCGGGGTCATGGTCATGACGGTGCAGGCGAGCTCGCCGGTGGCGACGGTCTGCGCGAACTTGGCGACGGTGTCGGCGGTGATGAGCGGCAAGTCGCCGTTGAGCACGACGACGGGGCCTTGCGCGATGCCGCAGGCCTCGAGCGCGACCTTGACGGCGTGGCCGGTGCCCAGGCGCTCGGTCTGCTCGACGCACTCGACCTTGGTGGCGCTGTTGGCGTAGGCGCCGTCGATAAGTGCGCGCATCTCGTCGGCATGGCTGCCGATGACGACCACGACGCGGCTGCAGCCGGCCTTGATGGTGGCGTCGACGATCCACTGGACCATGGGCTTACCCAGGATCTTGTGCGAAACCTTGCAGTGGTTCGACTTCATGCGGGTGCCCTCGCCGGCGGCGAGGATAATTGCGGTTGCGTCCATGTGATCTCCTGTTACGTTATAGAGACGTGTGTTTGGAAACGATACACGGCGCAATATGATACCGCAGGCATATGATGAGCGCGTAACGATTGGTTTGCGGCGGTTGAGGCTTGCGCCGCCGGCGTGGCGTTTGCGCCGCTTGCGGGCGGCGTTGGCGGTATTGCGGAGCTGTCGTTTGAGCGAGGGGATGGGGGTGCCCATGGATATCATGCGAGAGGAGTTTGGCGGCGAGCCCGTCGCGGCATTCTCGATGTCGCATCCGGCTGTGCCGGCACTCTATATAGTGCTGACGCTGGGGCTCACCATGTTCTCGATGCAACCGGTGCTGATCGCGCTGTCGCTTGCGGGCGGGCTGGCGTATGGATTTGCGATGCGTGGGGCTGCCCGCACGCTGGGCGCACTTCGCTGGCAGCTGCCGGTGATTTTGATCATTGCACTGGTCAACCCGCTGTTTAGCGCCTCGGGCTCGACGGAGCTGTTTCGTATTGGCATGCGTGCGGTGTATCTAGAGAGCATGGTTTACGGCCTGTGCATGGGCGGGCTGTTTGTGGCGAGCGTGCTGTGGTTTGAGGCTGCGGCGTCGATGCTCGAATACGACAAGGTACTCGCACTGTTGGGCAACGCCGCGCCGGTGATTGCGCTCATGATCTCGATGTGCATGCGGCTTATCCCGCAGTTTTTGCGCCGCGGCCGCACGGTGCTGGCGGTGCAGGACGCGGTCGATGTGCCGGGGCGTGCGCCCACCGATCCCGTGCGTTCGCGCCTGCGGGCATCGAGCGTGCTGATGGGCTGGGGCATGGAAGATTCGCTTGAGCGCGCGGATGCCATGCGCTCGCGCGGGTGGGGCGCCGCGACGCGTCGCACGACGTACGCGCGGTATCGGCTGGGGCGCGGCGACGCTGCCGCGCTGGTGGGGCTTGCGCTGTTTGGTGCCGCCGCGGTGGCAGTGGCATGGACCGCGACAACGCAGTATTCGTTTTACCCGCAGCTTTCGGTGCCCGCGCCGTGGCTGGGCTATGTCGTGTACGCTGCCTGGATGGTGCTGCCCTGCGTGTTGCATGCGATCGATGAGAAGAGGTTCGGCTGATGGCTCGGTTGGATAGGGGCCCGGTGTCGGGCGCGGCGTGCGGCCCGGATATGCCGGCGATTGAGGTGCGGAGCCTGAGCTTTGCCTACCCCGGGGCCGATGCTGCGGTGCTCGAGGGGCTCGACTGGTCTGTTCCCCAAGGTGCATTTGCGCTGCTTGTTGGCGGTACCGGATCGGGTAAGTCGACGCTGCTGTCGCTGCTCAAGCCCGAGATCGCTCCGGCGGGCGAGCGCACTGGCGATACGCGCGTGCTGGGCGAGAACGTTGCCGACATGGACGTGCGCGCGTCTGCGGAGCGCGTGGGCTACGTGTTCCAGGATCCCGAGAACCAGATTGTGTGCGAGACCGTGTGGCACGAGATGGCGTTTGGCCTGGAAAACTTAGGCATGTCGCGCGACGAGATGCGCCGCCGTGTTGCCGAGACCAGCTATTTCTTTGGTCTGGAGGACTGGCTTCATCGCGATACCGATACGCTTTCGGGTGGCCGCAAGCAGCTGCTGTCGCTTGCCGCCGTCCTGGCGCTGCGTCCGCGTGTGCTGTTACTCGACGAGCCCACGTCTCAGCTCGATCCCGTTGCCGAGAAGAATTTTCTGCACGCGCTGTTTCGCGTGAACCGTGAGCTGGGCTGCACGGTTGTTGTGGCTACGCATCAACCGCGGCCGATGCTCGAGTATGCGACGTGTGCGTACCGGATTGAGGGCGGTCGCGTGCGCGAGGTGGCGGATATGGCTTCTTTGGGACGCCGAGAATCGCTGTTTTCCGATGACATGTTGGGGTGGGGTGCCATCCGATGTGCAAAAAACGGAGTATTCAGCAGGCGTGAGGACAATTTGGGCCTTCTGGAGCCGCCTAGGGGCGTATCGAGCACGAAAAAAAGATCGGAATTGGACAAATCGTCCGAATTTGTGGCGCAAACGTCGCTCGAGAACGGCTCGGAAGCCTTCCCGAGCATGGACGGAAGCAGAATACTCCAAAAAATGCACGGCGGGTCGGCTACCACCCTGTCGGAAGGTTGGTTTCGCTACGATCGAGCGGGCGGTTGGGTGCTGCGCGGGCTCGATGTGACGTTTTCGGCCGGCGCGGTGCATGCGGTCGTGGGTGGAAACGGCTGCGGCAAGTCGACGATGCTCTCGGTGCTGGCCAAGACGGCTAAGCTGCAGCGTGGCCGCATGGTGCGTGGGACGGCTTCGGCGGCGCTGCTGCCACAGAATCCCAAGGCATTGCTGGTCGCCGAAACGGTGCGCGACGAGCTGATGGAATGGGCTTCGACCTGCGGATACGACGAGGCCGCAGCACGGGAGCAGGCAGCGCGCCTGGGTCTGGCGGGCTTGGAGGCGCGTCACCCGTACGATCTTTCGGGCGGTCAGCGCCAGCTGCTTGCGTTGGCAAAGCTGTTGTTGATTGGTCCGGAGCTGCTGCTGCTTGATGAGCCCACCAAGGGCCTTGACCTGGCAAGTCGCTGCATTATTGCCCGAGCCCTGCGTGAGCATGCGCGGACCGGCGGCACCGTCGTCATTGCCACGCACGACTTAGACTTTGCCGAGCAGGTGTCCGACGACGTCGCCATGATGTTCGACGGCGAGATCGCCTGTATGGAGCCTCCGGCAGATTTCTTTGCCGACAACGTGTTCTACAGGGCGTGATGGAATGACTGACAACCGCGCCTCGCGCCTACTCACAAAACTGGAGATCCCGCTGCTCCTGGTGGTGCCGGCAGTGATGACTGCGGCGTTGCTGGCGGGCATTGAGCAAGCGGCGCTTGCCATGCTGGTTGTAGTGGCGCTCGTGCTCGCACTGTTCTTTGCGGGCTATGAGGCATCGCGTCCAGGCCTGCGCCAGATTATGCCAACGCTGGTTCTGGCGGCGTTGGCCGCGGCGGGGCGCATCCTGTTTGGGCCCATTCCCGATTTTAAGCCCGTGAGCGCTATCGCTATTATCGCGGGTGCGACACTTGGCCGTCGCAATGGTTTTATGGTCGGCGCGTTGGCAGCGCTGACCAGTAATTTCTTTTTTGGACAGGGCATGTGGACGCCATGGCAGATGTATGCCTGGGGTCTGGTTGGCTATGTTGGCGGCGTGCTGGCGCATGTGGGCGCGTTTGACCGCGCCGATGGAACTGCGCGATTGCCGGCGCTGTTGGCGTATGGCTTTGCCTCGGGCTTGCTGTATGGCGTCGTGATCAACGCGTATGACATCATCGGTTTTGTGCAGCCGCTCACCTGGGCAGGCGCTGTAGCGCGTCTTGCTACGGCGGTGCCGTTCGATATCACGCATGGCCTCGCGACTTGCGTGTTTTTGGCCGCTCTGTACAAGCCCTGGTGTCGCCGCATCAACCGCGTCGTCGTGAAGTACGGGCTGTAGTGGCGGTTGCACCGGGGCGGGAATCAATGCTGCCTTGGTGCCATATCAAAACTATGCCGGTTTACGGGGCTGAATTGACGCAGACCGATCATACCGGCATTTTTCGAAAATAGACAAGCCGTCTACCTGCGGCTTTATTTTGCTCGAATTGCGCGTGGTTGGAGGCTCGCGATTCGGCCCCGTAAACCGGCATAGTTTTGAAATGGCCGGCATATATTGCTGTCGTCACTGATCTCAGAGGGCCGAAAGGATCCGTTTCCCCGTCCCTAAGCGGTCGCTGGGGATGCCCGCCACGAAACCAGCCCATCTACTACGTTTAACCCGATACCTCCAACCATACCCGCGTTTTATGAAAAACCGCAGGCTCTCTACCTGCACTGATAATTGTTCTCGGGGGAAGCGGGCACTGCGGGGCGCGGCAACG
>CABRIB010000013.1 GCA_902470915.1 uncultured Collinsella sp.
TATTAAATTAAAAGACCTCTTTACCTGCGGTTTACATGACTGGTATCTATAATGTATTTTATGCATTGTGGCATAGACGAACCGTCTTAGAAGTTGCTCCCCAATGGGTTCTTGCAATGCGCTAGGTGGGTTCTTGTTGATGTTGGGGTTTGTGTTCGATCCGACGATTCGCCGTATTCCACACTGTGTTGTAGGAATTAGGGGACAACTATGGACGCACACCGCTCGCGGTCGCTTGGTATGGCGGCCCTGATCTTCATTCTGATTAGCCTCACCGCCGCAGTTTTTCACGGCGCAGCCCCCGTGCGCGCCGAGGATGCGACGACGACACCAACGCCGGTTGCGATTGATGAGAATACGGCGCGCGTTACGGTTAAGCTCTATACCGACGAGTATCGTACTCAGGAGCTAAAAGGTGCCGTGGCCTCTGTATCAACCCTTTACGGGGCTTTTTCGGCAAATTTCAAGACTGGCGAGGCTCCTACGCCTGGGAACAATGTTGCCGTTTACAAGTTTCCTGACACCATAGCCGTCGACGATAGCGCTGCTGTGGACCTTATGGCGGGAACGGGCACCGATGCCGTAAGAGCTGGCACATGGGAGATTAAAAACAACAAGGCCATCTTTACGTTCGACAAGGCGTGGCTCGAAAAAAACCCTGCGAACATTTATGTCGCGGCGAACTTCTCGTTTCAGCTTAAAAACAAGGACGTTGGTTCTGGAAGCGTGACGCCTGTTGTGTTCCCCGGCATGGGGAAGGTCGATATTTCCACCAAGGACGGTAACGTTAAGGGAGAGAAGTCGGGGGTTTTCTCTCAGGGCTCCGACGGCGTAGCCAAGGTCACCTGGACCGTCAAGCTTGCCGTCGAGTCATATGCCACGAACGTCAAGTTCACCGATACGTTAGGCGAGAACTTCAGCTTTGTGGAGGGCAGCTTCAAGCTTGATAACAAGACGATTGAATCGCAGCCAAAAATCGAAGACCAGACCGCGACCATCGAGAACCTGGGCAGCCTTCCCCAGGGTGACCATACGATTACGTATGAAACCAAGCTGAAGAGTGACGTCTCCGTGAACAACGGCGAGTATATCAACGAACAGGGAGGCTCCAAAAACACGGCAGCGTGGGAATGGGGCGGCCCTAACGATCGCCAGAACGGTACGGCCACGGCTGCTCCTAGTCAATTTCGCTATGACATGATCAACAAGTCCAACGGCTCGGGCACGTCGTCGGACATCACATGGACGGTCACCCTCAACCAAGGCGAGCTCAAGGCCGACATGAGTGACTACGTGTTTACGGACAAGCTTGACGACAAACAAATGTATACGGGTGATTGTTATACGGTTTATAAGGGCAGTTCGGGTTCGGAGATCCTCGAGGAGCGCGAGCTCGATTCGTCGCAGAGCTCCTTCACCTACAGGTTCCCGACTAACCTTGACGATAAGTACACCACTTACCGCATTGTTTATCACACCAAGATGATCGATGCGAACTCATACGACACCGTGCACAACAATGCAACTATTGAGCATGAAGGACGCGTCACGGGAACAGCCGAAGGCAAGTTCACGCCGCAGTTGGTGGGTACGCCGATTACCAAGAGGCGCGTGAGCTCCGACGAGGCCGGGACGACGGGCAGGGCGACGTGGGAGACGAAGGTCGCGCTGAAAGCGATCGTTAATGCGGTCCATCCGGACAAGGTGACGGTGAAGGATACGTTTCAGTCGGCGTGGTCGCAAAATCTCGGTGTCGACGTGGACTCCATTTCCATCACAATCGGCAAAACCGTGTTGGTGCGGGGGCAGAACGCCGACTGGGACCTGACGGCCAACTGGACGGTCGGTAGAACAAAAAGAAATTTCAACCTTGATATAAATGTGAACGACAAGGTAAAGGCCGCCCTCGAGAACGAGGACTACGCCGTCATCACCTACACCACTACGTCCGATGCGTTGCCGGGCTGGTACTCGAACTTCGCGTCGGTCAGTGCGTCGGGCCTGAACCTTCAGCGGCAGTACACCGACCTCGTTATGTACGTTGTCAACAAAGAAACGACGCCTGCGGTCGAGAAGCCGGAAGCGGAGTCGAAGGTGTCTTGGAGTGAGAGCTTCGACTGGAGCTCCGTTGACGGTTCGGATGAGAAGGGCGCGTGGGTCGTCGACTGGACAGTGTACGCGAACCGCCAGAAGGGCAATAAGGGCGCGAACGGTGAGTACGAATACTACGGAGCCGGAAAGCTCAACAGCTCACCGCTGAACATCGTCGATACCCTCCCGGGCGGCATGAGCTATGTATCGGGCTCTGCCAAGTACACTCTCGTGCAGAATCCCTATGACCAGCATGCCGGCTATGGTCGCGGAAACGAGACCAAGACGGTCGTCTCAGACCGGGAGCTTGCCTCCGACAACGTAAAAAGCGCCGGCAACACGGTCACCTTCTCCATCCCTACGACGGACCTAGGTGAGTACGCTGGTTACGCCAAAGTTACGTATCAGACGGCGGTCAAGCGTGGCAAGCTCGATACCTCCACGAACGAGGTGAAGTTTACCAACTCTGCCAGCGCCGAGTCGGGGAGCAAGGAGTTTGGCTCCGGCAGCGGTACTGTTACCATTAAGAACAACGTCATCAAGAAGACCGGCGAACAGGTCGATAATAGCAATCGCATCAAGTACACCATTCTGGTTAACGAGTCTGCGGTTGCCCTTAAGAGCGGCACTGACTTCCTCGAGCTCGTCGACACCATGGATGCCAAGTGCACGTTGGTGCCGTCGTCGCTTAAGGTCTACGAGCACGTGAACGGTGCTTGGGTTGCGCTACCCCAGGAGGACTATTCGTCGAAGATGGAGCAGCTTAACGACGAATCGGGCTCGCGCACGAAGCTGACGCTTAATGTGCCCGATGGCAAGTACCTCAAAGTCGAGTACGAGGTCATCCCGAGTGGAAATCCTAGCGACAAGGTTCCTCTTTCCAACACCGCCACGCTTACGGGGGTGAAGGACGGTTCTGCGACTGATGATCAAACATGGACTGTCCAGAGTACTTCTGCAACCGCGGGCGGCAACGGCTACGGCATCACGATGACCAAGTACGACGCCCAGCAGGTCGGCACACCGCTCGAGGGTGCTGAGTTTACGCTCTACAGTGTGGCCATGGATGGCGCCGGTGGGACTGAGAAGAAATTCCAGACTGCCAAGACCGATGGCAGCGGAAAAATCTCGTTCGGCACGAGCACCAAAAAGATGGCTAATTGCGTGCTCTACAAGCTTGTGGAGTCGAAGGCGCCTGAGGGGTACGACACAACAAGTCCCACGTGGATCATACTTAAGGGTGAAGCAAGTAATGAGGTGTATCAAGCCGCGCTCGAAAAGGCGAAGGCTATCGTCGGCAACGCGAAGATTATCGGCGATGACAAAAAGGACGAGATCTGGGTCTACGATAATCGCCTAGAGGGATCCGCGACAATCCGGGCTAGGAAGGTACTTGAAGGTGGCACCTTCAAGGCGGGGCAGTTCTCGTTTGAACTTAAGGATGGCGAAGGCAGGGTACTCCAAACGGAGACGAACGACGCCGATGGCAGCGTGTCCTTCAGTGTTGATTACAACGAGGCCAAAGAGTACCACTACACCATCTCTGAGGTCGTCCCCGATGGCGCCAAGGATAACGTGAAGGACCACATCACCTATGACACGACCCCGCGCAACGTTACGGTTAAGGTAACTAATGGCACGAACCGGCTCGACGCCGTAGTTACCTATGGCGATGACTCTCAGGATCCGCCGACCTTTACCAACAAGTACTCGACCACACTTCCCGAGGCGGGCGGCGCTGGCTTGACTATGACGTATCTGGCTGGCGCTTCGATGCTGTGCTTCGCGGCGACGTGGATGCATGCTCGCCGCCATCGCGATCTGGATCGAGGTGGTCGTCGTGAGTAAGTCGCTCCGCCATACGTTGGCCGTTGTGGTGATGGCCATGGTTGCTGCCTTCTCTTTCGCGATTGCCCCCGGGACGGCCCGTGCCACCGACGCCGGATCCATTACGGTGGACGGTAAAGTTGCGACGCGATATGACGCGTATCAGCTCTTTTCGGCGACCGTTATTGACGACGCCGATGCCGACCAAAAGGTCGCAACTGACATAACGTGGGCAAATGACGCCGTTCGCCAAGCTGTTCTCCCTGTGCTTCATGATGCGGGACTTGATAGCTCGGCATCGACGGCGCAAGAGGCTGCCGAGTGGATAAATGCCGACGGGCACATGACGACCGCGCTGACGGCAAAGCTTGCTCGCGCGATTGTCAAAGCAGGCGTCGTGCCCGTGGCCCTTAACGCGGGCACGACGGCCGAGCTGCCCTGTGGATACTGGCTCATCGTCGCCGACGACGACGCCATCGCCCAGAACGAGGTCGGCACCGCGCCGATCATGGTCCTGGTCGGCGGCAGCGCCGTCGCCGTCAAGCCCAAGGCCGCGACGCCCAAGGTCGCCAAGCACGTGCTGGAGGACGGCACCGCCGCATGGCAGAAGGCCGCCGACGCAACGGTCGGCGACGACCTGTACTGGCGTCTCTCGGCCACGGTCCCGGCGGGCCTTGCCGCCTACGACGCCTACGCGGTGCAGTTCGTCGACACCATGAGCGCGGGGCTCGACCCCTCCGAGGTCGCCGCGAGCATGCGCGTGTACGTGGCGGCGGGCGCGGACGGCGGCTTCGACGCCGTCGCATGTGAGGGCGGCCGCGCCGGCACCGAGCCCGCCAAGGGCTGGACCGACATCACGGCCCAGTGCAAGGTCTCGGTCGAGGGGAACTCCTTCACCGTGCGCACCGGCGACCTCATCGCCGCACTCGGCGGGGCCGACGCTTTCGCCGCGGGCGCCCGTGTGGTCGCGGTCTACAGCGCACCCTTGGGGGCCAACTGCAATCGAGGGGTCACAAAGGGCAACCCCAACGAGGTCTATCTGCGCTACCCGCGCTCTCCTCTCGCCGACCAGTCCGGCGACGCTGGCTTCACCCGCACGCCAAGTGATGACGCGACGGCCTACACCTGGGGACTCAATCTTATCAAACGCTCAAGCTCCGATGACAAGCCTCTTGCGGACGCCAAGCTGCGCATCACTGATGACCGCGGCCGCACGCTGGCGGCCGACGGTGCGTGGACGACGGATGCCGACGGGTATGTCGTGTCTGGCGAAGACGGACGCGTGGAGCTGAACGGCGTGGACGCGGGCGTCTATACCGTCGAGGAGGTCGCGGCACCCAAGGGCTACACCGCCTTTGAGGGCAAGCGAACAGTGACGATTGCGGCCGATGGCCTGGACGTCAAACAGGTAGCCGCCGCGAAGCCCAAGGTGACCGTATCGGCCGAAAGCCCCCTGCGGGTTGATGCTGCCGATGCCGGGACGGGCTCGATCGAGCTGTCGGTGCTCAACACCCCAAGCAAAGAAGCAAGTCGAGGCTTTATGCCCTCGACGGGAGATAGAACGTTGGTGCTGGTGGCGGCTTTGGCTGTCATTGGAGTAGCGGCTATTGTCGTCGCGCTCGTCATCAAGCGGGGAGGAGGTCGCCGTGATAAATAATTGTCCCCCCCCCCTTGCTCAGTGGTGTACTGCCTCCGTAGCGATTTAGGCGCAGGGATATTACCTGCCGACTTTTGGCATCGACAAGTTTTAAAGCAACCTCCAAGAAAGAGGACCAAACATGAAGACAACCAAGAACATCGCCCGCTTGGCAGTAACGGCAGGCCTCACGGCAGCTCTGAGTTTTGGCGGAGTCATGGCGCCGGTGACTATGGCGTTTGCCGAGGATACGGCAACCGCTGCTGATAGCATCAAAATTAACCCTTCCAAGGGCAATGAGAACAACCAGTACAAGGCATACCAGATTTTTACGGCCGATGTTATTGATGGAGATAATGGTAAGGTCGTTTCGAATGTTGCTTGGGCAAGTCCGGAGGCAAAGCAAGCTGTTCTTGGCTACCTTAAAACAGTGACCGGGTCCGACATCACTGAAGATTCTACAGAGCAGGATGTCATAAATTACCTGACCGGCAACTCCTCCGGCACTGGTAGCACGACTGCCATCAAAAATGACAATTTGTTCAATGAGTTGGCAAAGAAGATTGAAACGAGCGTGACTCAGGCGGGTTCTTTTGGCGCTCGTGATACTTTCCAGCCCACGAATAATGAGGGTAACGCTCTGCAGGGCTATTATCTTATTGTGACCGATATGACTTCGATTACCAGGGACGATACGAAGGATACTAGTACGGCCACCTCGCCGATTTTCGCCATTGTGGGCGCTGGAGGCGTTACGGTCGACGAGAAGACCAGCATCCCTACCGTCAGCAAGGCTGTCTACGACGATGGTGATAAGAACTGGATGTCTAACGGCGGCGACATCCTTACTTCTCCCAATAAGGCCGCTGACTCCGCTATGGACGATTGGGTCGATTATAAGCTCGTCGGTACGGTTGCGAGTAATATCGACACCTATAGCGACTATAAATACGTCTTCACGGACAAACTGCCCAATTCCATGACGCCCAAGTTCGTTGATGGCAGCGGGAATAATGTTCCGGATGTCACGGTTAAGATCGATAACCAGATCGTTAAGAAAGATGCCGAGCATGGCTACACTAAGAGCTTCTCGGCGGACAACGTGCTTACCGTTGGCTTCAAGAATCTTAAGGATTGCGTTGACGTTAAAGATAACCACATTACCGTCAACGCTGACTCTAAGGTGACCGTCGAGTACAAGGCAAAGCTCGACTCTACAAAGATCTTTGATAATGACGGTAAAATCAAGGGAATCTTTGATGGATTGGTTGGTAAAGCCCAGACTAATACGGTTAAGCTGACTTATTCCAACAACCCGCACGTCGAGGGTACTGGCGACACGGTCGTTCATCCCGCCTACGACTACACCTACGGCATTGATGTCACCAAGGTGGGTAGCGATAAGGATGAAAATGATAAGTATCCCGCTCTCGGAAACGTCGAGTTCACTCTTCAGGAGGTTGTTGGTGGCAGTGCTCAAGAGCAATACATCGATGCTAAGGGCGTGAAGCACATCGATGCTAAGGATGCCCTGCTCAAGACGGACCAGGATGGTAAGATTAGCGTCGTGGGTCTTGATGAAGGCACCTACATCCTCAAAGAGGTAACCCCGGCACCTGGGTACAACAATTCCGCCAAGGATGGCGTCACCTTTACCATCAGACGTACGCTCAATCAGGTCGGTCAGGATGTGGCGCCTAGTGGTTCTACCATTGTTGATGGTCTAGAGGTTACCAAGGATGCTACCACAACGACTGAGGTCGGCAAACTTAGCTTCACCATTGTCGACAAGAAGGGTTCCAACCTCCCGCTCACCGGTTTCAACGGTGTGACCTTTACCTGGATCGCTGGTGGTGCGGTACTGTGCATTGGCGTGGCACATCTTATCCGTAGCCGTAAGCGCGACGAGGGCTCTGAGGAGTAGTCGTTCGTCTCGACCGTCAACACGAGACATGAAAAAGCGGGGCACCCGATCGCATTCGATCGGGTGCCCCGCTTCGTTTGGTGGTGCAAAGAAACCTGGCTCCTTTGCACCACCACAAAGGTGCCTGGCCCCTTTGTGGTGGTTTTGCCAGCTTAAGCGGTGGGGAGTCCCGGCGTGTTAGTCGGCTGCTGCGGCTTGAGGCGGGCGTTGCGCCAGATGATCTGGATGATGTAGCCGAGCATAAAGACAAAGGCCACGCCGCTGATGAAGCCGCCTACGAGGGGAAGCCCTGTGAGGGCGCCTGCGGCGATGCCACCCACGGCTGCCACGGCGTAGCGGTTTTGGCTGTGTCCGACCATGCGGGCGATCGCACACCCCGCAAAGGCGCTCGACACCAATGCGATGCCGATAACGCCGCACATGAGGGCTCCGGCAAGCGATAGACCAGCGATGGAGATAATCAGTAGTAGGACGGCGGGGACGATAGCAATCGTGCCCAGAAGACCGCTCACCCACAGGGGCATGGGGCGCTGGTGGAGCATGCCGGCGGCGCTGGCGGTCGCGCGCGGAAAGACGAGCTCGAGCAGCAGAGCGACAAAGCAGGTCGAGAGTGCCGCGGCGACGATACCGCCGATGACATCGTTAACGGTGGAAGTATCCTCGTTCTCGGTGCGGTCGATCTTGAGCGCGCCTACCTCGGCTCCCGCGGCGCGCTCGGGGTCCTCGGAGACGTGCGCGTTCACGGTGCCGGTGATGTGGGCGTTTTTGCCCAGGATGAGCTTGTCGGCCCAAACCTCAACATCGCCCTCGACGGTGCCATCGATAGTCACCGTATCGCCCGCAAGCGCTGCCGACCTGGCGGAGCCGCGCAGAGCAACCGTCTCGCCCATCGCATAGAAACAGTTGGCGGTGCTACCGGTGTTGAGCACAACGTGCTGGCCGGCCACCGTGACGCTGCCATCAATTGCGGTTTTGGAGATATCGATGGTGCGCGCCGCCAGGCGAATAGCGCCGCCTACGGTGCAGTCGCGAATCGATAGGCTCTCGCCCGCCGCGATAATATCGCGGCCGATGGAGGCATCGTCTAGGTTAAGGCTTTGGCCGGCCCAGTACAGGTCACCCTCGGCGCTGGACGGATCCGAGTCAGCTTCGGTTGCAAGTACGTTGCCGGCGGTGTCTGTGCCGGCGAACGACGCCGTGGGAAGTGCGGTGAGCGCGAGCGCGATGAGCGCGAACAGGATGGTGATGCGGCCCCATGCTTTACGGCGCTGGGTCAACGGGAATTGATTACAGGGCATAGTGAATCCTTCGTCAGATGCTCGATATGCATCTAACAGGGTACCCAACGCGTGGGCGCTCTAAAAGAACCTCTCGGTTGCATTTCGAGGGGTTGTGTCGTGCTGCCTACTTTTTACGGTGCAAAAAGCGCGCGATGTCTTCTTCGGTGGGGCTTTTGATGTCAAAGCGCAGCGAGAGCCAGCGCAGGCTCATGGTCACGACAACGCATACGACCAGCGCGGCGACATTGCTCATGATGCCGCTCATAACGAGACACACATAGCTTGTCGATCCGGCGATGGCCGCGATGGCATAAAAGTTAGTGCGTTGGAAAATGCCCGGAACCACGCCCATAAAACCGTCGCGCAGCATGCCGCCGCCCACCGCGGTAAAAAAGCCCATCATGATGCACACCGCCGGCGCAAAGCCGTAGACCAGCGCCTTGTCTGCGCCGGTTGCCGCATAGATGCCGACCGAGATGATGTCGAGCAAGGGGATGAGTTTTTCGGGCTTGTCGACGATAGCCGGGAAGATATAGATGATGGCTGCCGTGGCAATGGAAAGCGGGAGCGCCATCGGCTGGTTGAGGATGTAGACGTTGCCTACCTGCAGCGTCATATCGCGTAAAAGACCGCCGCCCAGTCCGCAGACCACGGCGAGCGCAACTGCACCCACCAGGTCGAGCTTATGCTCGCGCGCAACCAGCACGCCCGAGATCGATGCAGCGACAACAGCGAACATCTCGAGCCAAAACGGAATAGCGACCATGGCATCCGAGGCATGTGAGGTAACGGTTATAGCGGCGATGACGGGCAAGATGGGGTCCTTTGGGTTGTGGGTTTAGACAATGCCCGTACATAGTACATGTTCGGCGCCGATTGCGACCCTATTGCTCGGCAAACGGTCGGGACTGGATGCTGACATGGCATTGCTGGAATGCCAGGGATCCAAAACATGTACGTCACCCTCCAAAAACGGCATTTTTCGACATCTTTGGAGGCGGACGTACATGTTTGGATTGAGCTCACAGCATGAGTGAGTTGATTTACTCACATCCGGTATATTTCCCCACTTCAACGGACATAAGAGTTGGATACCGGCTCAGAGCGAGAGGCCCTCAATGGATACCCCTGTTCTCATTTCGCATAAAACCGCATGGCTTGTCCATCATGCACCCCAGAATTTGGTTCAGTCTCTTGCGCGGCACGACTACCAGATAGGCGCACAAGGCATCTCCACCCAGCAACGTGTTGCACGCATACGACAGGCTCTTACCGACTGCGGCATTCCGTCCGATATGCTTAAGACTATCGATATCGCGGTTGTATTCGAATTCGAGCGAATTCGTACCAAAGGCGTCGTTTGTCACATTCTTGGACAAAATCTTCCCTACGAGCATATTAACGAGTTGACGCCCGGAATCTTCATCACCGACGAAGCCTTCACCTTTGTGCTCGCTGCCGAGTGGATGGATAGGATCGAATATCTCGAATATGGCTATGAAGTTTGCGGCGATTATCGCATGAGGCTCAATCCCGCCGACCCTTATACCGGGCAACCAGCCACTACCTCCAAGGATGAAATAACCAAACTGCTCGATCGGCACCCCGGCAAACCCGGTGCCACACGTGCACGGCTCGCGCTCAGGCACATCTACGATCACTCGGCCTCGCCTATGGAGACCGCTTCGGCAATCGCCCTCTCGCTCCCAACAAGCGAAGGCGGCGTTGGTATCCGAGGTATCGAACTCAACAAACCGCTCGAGATCCCTCAACGTCTCTGGCATTGCACAAAAGCCCGAACACTCAAAATCGATGCCCTCATTACCTATAAGCGCAGGGAGCTCGGTATCGAATATAAGGGCGGTTTTCACGATGAGTTCGAGCGCAAGGGGGCAGATGCGGAACGAGAGGCCGTTCTCTCCCAAATGGGATATCGAATCGTTACGCTCACTTCGGCTCAGTTCGGCAGCCAGCTCGCCTTTCACCGCGCCATGAACAACATTCGCGAAGCACTCGGCATGCCTCGATGCACCGATACCGAGTACCAACGAAAGCAAAATGAACTGCGCAAGGCACTTATCCGCAACTGGAAGAGCGTACAAGGCGAAGAGACGCTTATCGAGTAGCGTCGCTCCCACGAGCCCGATCCAAACGTGTACGTCAGCCTCCAAAGATGTCGAAAATTGTCGGTTTTGGAGGGTGACGTACATGTTTTTGGTGAGGGGCGGGCTCGAATCCCTCCTCCTTCGCCGTATTTGTTTGTAAGGGACTCAAAACAAAAAAGCTCCCATTCTTGGGAGCTTTCTCAACCAAAATGGCGGAGGAGGAGGGATTCGAACCCTCGTGACCTTATACAGGCCAAACGGTTTTCGAGACCGCCGCATTCAACCACTCTGCCACCCCTCCGCGTGGGGTAAAAACAAAGCAGGCTCGAAGGCCTGCTTTGGAATTAACTGGCGGAGAGTCAGGGATTTGAACCCTGGAGACGCTTTTGACGCCTACACGATTTCCAATCGTGCTCCTTCGGCCACTCGGACAACTCTCCGTTAAATGCGAAAGTCAGTATACACGAGGAATCGCAAAGTGCAAACAGAAAAGTTGGCATTTTTTAAAACGCTTGGCCGAGCTTGGCGTTGCAGTGGGGTTTGAGGTGCCAAAAAACGGCTTCCGACCAGCGTGGTTGATCAACTCAATTGTTTAAAAGGGGTATTCATAAGCGACTTGGCAATGAATTTAAAAATCTTTGGGTGGTGCTGTGGACCACTGGTATGTATTTCGCGACCACAACCATGTGCCCGTTGACCTGCGGCCTGGCTCAGCTTGTCCCCGCGGCGTCGTATCTTGTCCACAAATCCGTCAAGCATTTGGTCGGCATTTGGTTGGAATGCGCATGAAACGTCGTGCGAGTATGGACATATGTGGAGGTCATGAGGTTGTAGCTGCATATTCTTGCGGCATGGGAGGTTGAAAGATATTATTACCAAGTCTTTTCCTGCTTCAGGCGCACCTTCACGACCTGAAGCCACATTTGCCCAGAGGAGGTGACAATATGAAGGCTTATGAACTGCTGTTCTTTGTTGACCCGTCGCTCAACCCCGAGACTCGTCTCGCTGTTATGAAGCGTATCGATACCACGATCGCTGAGGGCGCTGGCAAGGTCGACTCCGTTGACGAGTGGGGCAAGCGCAAGCTCGCCTACGAGATCAACGACCTCACCGATGGTGACTACACCCTCATCAACTTCCACGCAGATCCTACCCAGATCGCCGAGCTTGATCGCGTCCTGCGCATCACCGACGCTGTGGTCCGCCACATGATCGTCCGTCGCGACGACCAGGAGTAAGACTGTCGTTTTGGACTGGGCTTGTGCCCCAAGAGGAAGTAGTGAGTTATGAGCATCAATCGAGTGAACATCACCGGTAACCTCACCCGCGATCCCGAGCTGCGCGCCACCGCCGGCGGAACCCAGGTTCTGTCCTTTGGCGTCGCCGTGAACGATCGTCGCCGCAATGCGCAGACTGGCGAGTGGGAGGACTATCCCAACTTTGTCGACTGCACCATGTTCGGCACCCGCGCCGAGGCCGTGAGCCGTTTCCTGGCAAAGGGAAACAAGGTCGCGATCGAGGGCAAGCTGCGCTACAGCTCTTGGGAGCGCGACGGCCAGCGCCGGAGCAAGCTTGAGGTCATCGTCGATGAGATCGAGTTTATGAGCTCCCGTGGTGGCCAGGGTGGCTACGATCAGGGCGGTTACGCCCCCGCAGCCCCCGCGCCCGCAGCACGTCCTGCCGCACCGGTGGCTACGCCGCCTGCGGTCGACGTCTACGATGAGGACATCCCGTTCTAAGGGTTGTTCACCTATTTTTGAGTGAGAGGCGGCTTCGGTTCGCCGAAGTTGCCAAATGAAAGGTATTTTGACATGGCTAATGATTTTTCTGCACGTCAGCCGCGTCGTAAGTACTGCCAGTTCTGCAAGGAGAACACTGAGTTCATCGACTATAAGGACACTCAGCTTCTCCGTAAGTACATGACCGACCGTGGCAAGATCAAGCCCCGTCGCGTCACTGGCGCTTGCACGCAGCATCAGCATGACATCGCCAACGCCATCAAGCGCGCCCGCGAGATGGCTCTCCTGCCGTACACCGTCCCCGTGGTTTCCTCTCGTGGCAACCGCGACCGCGGCTAAGAAGGGAGACGCATCATGAAGGTTATTCTTCTCGATGAGATCAAGGGCAAGGGCGGCGAGGGTGACGTCGTAGAGGTCGCTCAGGGTTACGCTGAGAACTTCCTGTTCCCCAAGAAGCTCGCTGTTGCCGCCACCAAGGGCAACCTTAAGCAGCTTGACGAGCGTCGCAACAACATCGCCAAGCGCGAGGCCGTCCGTCTGGCTACCGCCAACGAGACCAAGGCTGCCTTCGAGGGCAAGACGGTCACCGTTGACGTCAAGGTCGGCGACGAGGGCATCCTCTTTGGCTCCGTTACCGCCGCTATGATCGCTGACGCCATCAAGGCTCAGCTCGGTATGGACATCGACCGCAAGCGCGTCGAGCTCGGTAAGCCCATCAAGGTTGCCGGTGCCCACACCGTTGCCATCTCGCTGTATCGCGAGATCAAGGCCGAGGTTGTCGTTCTCGTCGGCGTTACCGCCGAGGAGCTCGCTGCCGAGGCTGAGGTCGAGGAGGCCGCTGAGGTCGCCGCGGCTGAGACCGCCGAGGTCGAGACTGAGGCTGCTGCCGAGTAGCATTTGCTGCAACGCAACAATCTTGTTCTAAGAAGGGCGCTCTGGGAAACCGGGGCGCCCTTTTGTTTTTTGCGCTGAGTGAGTGTTGTGGTGAACGTCGCGTCAAAGTTCTATATACAGGACCGTTCATCCGTTTGGTTCGGTGATGATTGGCGGCGCGCGGCGCGTTTTGGGACCGTGGCTGATACTATGGATGCTCGCAAGCGATATGAATGAGGATGCTCATGGCATATGACGATAGGGAGACCGGGCTGACGGTTGAGGACCGCGGCTCAAAGTTGGGTCTTCCCCAAAACCAAGATGCAGAGGCCAATGTACTGGCCGCTATGCTGCTATCGCCCGAGGTGGTCGAAGAGGCCCAGGTCGAGCTGCAGCCCGATGATTTCTACCGGCCCATTCATAAGACCATCTACACCGCGATGGTCGATATGTACAACAGCCGCATTCCCATCGACTCCATCTCGCTGATCGATTACCTGCGAAGCATCAACAAGCTCGATGCCGTGGGCGGCGAGGCCTACATTTTGGAGCTGATGGGTCAGACTCTGTCGCTCGTCAACTGGCAGCACCATGCCGCCATCGTTCGCCGCGATTCGATGCTGCGCGAGCTGATCGGCGCCACCAACGAGATTAACGCGCTGGCATATAACGCCCCCACCGACACCAAAGAGGTCGTGGAGCTAGCCGAGAGCAAGCTGCTCAAGGTCACGGCACGCGAGGTCAAGTCGAGCTACAAGACGCTGACCGAGTTTATGGTCGAGGCCTATAACGAGGCCGAGGAAGTGTGCCAGGCCGGTGGCCAGGCTGCGGGCGTGCCCACCGGCTTCCCGTCGCTCGACCGTATGCTCATGGGCTTCCGCGAGGGTCAGCTCATCATCATCGGCGCCCGTCCTGCCGTGGGTAAGACGTCGTTCGCTCTGAATCTGGCGCTCAACGCTGCCGCTGCTGGTTATACCGTCGGCTTCTTCTCGCTGGAGATGTCGGGCAAGGAAATTGCCCAGCGTCTGATTTGCGCCTACGCCATGATCTCGATCAGTGACTTCCGCATGGGCCGCATTAGCCCCGAGCAGTGGGCCAATATCAACGAGGCTACGCAGACCTTGTCCAAGCTCGATATTCTGATTGACGATACGCCCGGCACCACAGTGACCGAGATCCGCGCCAAGAGCCGCCGTATGCTCCATAACAAGGAGAAGGCAATCATCATCCTGGACTACCTGCAGCTGGTGAGTCCTCCGCCGGGACGCCGCTCCGAGAGCCGTACCGTCGAGGTCTCGGAGATGTCGCGTGGTCTGAAGATCATGGCCAAGGAGCTCAAGATCCCGCTCATCGCGCTGTCGCAGCTCTCGCGTCAGGTCGAATCCCGTACCGGCAAGCGCCCGCAGCTTTCCGACCTTCGTGAATCGGGCTCCATCGAGCAGGACGCCGATATCGTCATGTTCTTGGACCGCTCCGCCGACGAGGCCGAAGCCTCGCGCGACGATCGACCCGACGAGGGCGTTACGCGCATCGTCGTGGCCAAGAACCGTTCGGGCCCGATCGGCGACGTCGACCTGATGTTCCTGCCGGCATCCACCAAGTTCTATGAGCTTGATGGGGCACATGCCGAGGAGTAGGACAGGCGCCCGTTGCATGGGTATACTGGGAATGTTTTGTGCTTCTGCGTGCCGGCGTGGCGCGTAGACAGTCCATGAATGTAAGGAGTAAACATGCCGTCAACCGTTTTGGTCGGTGCCCAGTGGGGCGATGAGGGCAAGGGTAAGATTTGCGACCTGGTCGCCGGCGACTTCGATGCCGTCGTGCGCTACTCGGGCGGCAACAACGCCGGTCACACCATCGTCGTCAACGGCAAGAAGTACGGCCTGCACCAGGTGCCTTCCGGCATCATGTATTCCGACCACGTGTCGGTGATCGGTAACGGCTGCGTCGTCAACCCCAAGGTTGTCCTTGAGGAGATCGATATGTTCGAGGCCGACGGCATCACCACCAAGAACCTCAAGATTAGCGGCAACGCGCATGTCATCATGCCGTACCACATCGATCTGGATGGCGCCTTTGAGCAGAAGCTTGGCAAGAAGAACATCGGTACCACCAAGCGCGGCATCGGTCCGTGCTATCAGGACAAGATGGCCCGCATTGGCCTGCGCATGCAGGACATGCTGGACGAGGCGCTGTTCCGCGACAAGCTGGAGACCGCTCTCGCCCGCGTGAACCCCGAGCTCGAGCTCATCTACAACCTGCCCACCTACACCGTGGACCAGATTTGCGACGAGTACCTGCCGATGGCCGAGCGCCTGCGTCCCTACATCACCGAGACGAGCCTGCTGCTCAACAACATGATCGATGAGGGCAAGAACCTGCTGTTTGAGGGCGCCCAGGCGACGCTGCTCGACATCGACCACGGCACCTATCCGTATGTGACGTCTTCCAACTGCACCGCCGGTGGCGCCATTACCGGCTCCGGCGTGGGCATGAAGAACGTCGACCGCGTGCTGGGCGTCATGAAGGCCTATATCACCCGCGTCGGTTCGGGCCCCATGCCCACCGAGCTTTCCTATGAGTCCGAGGCCGGCCACACGCTGACCGAGGAGGGCTATGAGTACGGCGTGACCACCGGTCGCCGTCGTCGTTGCGGCTGGTTTGACGGCCCTATCGCCAACTATGCCTCGCGCGTCAACGGCCTCACCGACATCGCCGTGACCAAGCTCGACGTGCTTTCGGCCTTCGACACCATCAAGGTGTGCGTGGCCTACGACGTCGATGGTGAGCGTTACACCAGCGTGCCCGAGCATCAGGTGCGCTTTGAGCATGCCAAGCCCATCTACGAGGAGCTCCCTGGCTGGAAGTGCGACATCACCGGTTGCCGCAGCTTTGACGAGCTGCCGCAGGAGGCTCAGGACTACGTGGCGTTTATCGAGGATCTGGCACACACCCGCGTGACGTTCATTGGCGTTGGCGCTGGTCGCGAGCAGATCATCAACCGATTCTGGAAGTAATCGGGACTATTTGGTTATTGCGATATACCCCTTTGCAGCCCGGACGGGCGGCCGAGGGGTATATTTGCTTGCAAAGGGCTCGCGCGGAGCGGGCCGTTCATCCATAGAGGAGGCACCCTTGAAGGCGGACACTCAAACCATCGACATCCTGTTGTTGGGCAGCGGCGGCCGCGAGCATGCTTTGGCAGCTAAGCTCGCAGCATCACCGCGCGCCGGCAAGCTCTACATCGCGCCGGGTAACGGTGGCACCGCGAGCTGCGGCGAGAACGTTGTTCTCGACGACTGCGATCCTGCAGCCGTGGCGGCGTTTGCGCAGAGCCACGGATGCGGACTCGTGGTGATTGGCCCCGAGGCTCCGCTCGTGGCGGGCGTGGCCGACGCCGTGCGCGCGGCGGGTATCCCCTGCTTTGGCCCGGGTGCCGAGGGCGCCCAGATGGAGGGCTCCAAGCTGTTCTCCAAGCAGCTCATGGAGCGCGCCGGTATCCCGACGGCAGCCTATGGTTCGTTTACCGACGAGGCTTCGGCTCTCGCCTATGTGCGCGAGCAGGGCGCCCCGCTGGTCGTGAAGGCCGACGGCCTTGCCGCGGGCAAGGGCGTTATCGTGGCGACCGAACTTGAGCAGGCCGAGGAAGCCGTGCGCGAGTGCTTTGGCGGCACCTTTGGCGATGCCGGCAACACCGTGGTCATCGAGGAGATGCTCGTTGGTCCCGAGTGCTCACTGTTGGCCTTTACCGACGGCAAGACTGTGCGCCCCATGGCCACCTCGCAGGACCACAAGCGCGCGCTCGAGGGCGACAAGGGCCCCAACACCGGCGGCATGGGCGTCTACAGCCCGGTGCCCATCGTGACCGATGAGGAGCACGCCACCATGGTGAAGGTCATGGAGCAGACCGTGGCCGAGCTCGCCGCCGAGGGCATCGACTACCGCGGCTGCCTGTACGGCGGCTTTATGCTCACGCCTGCCGGCCCCAAGGTGCTGGAGTTCAATGCCCGCTTTGGCGACCCCGAGACGCAGGTCGTGCTGCCGCGCCTTAAGAACGACCTGGTCGAGATCATGCTGGCTTGTGCCAACTGCGAGCTCGACCAGATTGAGCTCGACTGGCGTGACGAGTGGGCCGTGGCCGTTGTCCTGACGAGCGCGGGCTATCCCGGCAGCTACGAGAAAGGCAAGGTCATCACCGGTATCGCCGATGCCGAGGCCATGGAGAACGTGACCGTGTACCACGCGGGCACTGCCGTGGTGGACGGCCAGCTCGTGACCAATGGTGGCCGCGTGCTTGCCGTGACCGCTCTGGGCGACACGTTCGAGAACGCTCGCAACCTTGCCTACGAGGCCTGCGAGAAGATTGATTTTGAGGGCAAGACCCTGCGTCACGACATCGGCCTGCGCGCGCTGCGCGGCCGCGACGCCTGGGATGCCTAAAATCCGAGAGGAATGAGACGGATGGACGAGAAGAACGAAGAGCTCGTGGACGCGCAGATCGTCGAAGAGGACAGCCGCATGTATGGGCACGCCGAGGGCGAGCCTGGTGGCGAGGTCGCTGACGAGCCGGCGCTGGTGCTGGGCGACGACGACCCGCACGATGCCGAGCTGCACGAGAAGATTCTTTCGGAGGAGTGCGCCTGGAAGGGCAAGATCCTCGACGTCCACCGTCTTGAGGTTGAGCTGCCCAACGGTCACCGCAGCGCCCGCGATATCGTTCGCCATCCGGGTGCGGCGGCCGTTGTGGCACTGACCGAGAGCGGCAAGATCGTACTGGTGCGTCAGTACCGCACCGCCATCGACCGCGTGACGGTCGAGATTCCCGCCGGCAAGCTCGATCCAGGCGAGGACCCGCTCGATTGCGCCAAGCGCGAACTGCATGAGGAGACGGGCTTTAGGGCCGGTCGCATTCGCTTTTTGACGTCGATTGTCACGTCCTGCGGTTTTTGCGATGAGATCATCCACATCTACTTGGCTACCAAGCTCGAGTTTGATGCGCCCAACCCCGATGATGACGAGTTTGTCAACGTGGACCTGGTGCCGCTGCACGAGCTGATTGACGCCGTGCTCGACGGCAAGATCGAAGACGCCAAGACTGTCGTGGGCGCCTTAGCTTGCGACAGCATCGCGCACCGCCTTGGGGGCACGGAGCTTTAACGAGTGGGGATAGCCCTGGGACAAGTACTACTGATTGCTTTGTCCCAGGGCCTTACGTTGCTGATATTTCTTTGAGGATCACATGCTGAAGAGGTTTCTTTCTTACTACAAGCCCCAGATGGGGCTTTTTGTTGCTGATACTGTTTGTGCTCTGGTGCTTGCCGCCATTGACCTGGCGTTCCCCATTATCCTGCGCAATTTGACCGGTGGGCTGTTTACTCAGGGTCAGGCTGCCATTATGCAGGCGCTCGGCATGATCGCGGTGGGCTTGGTGCTGATGTATGCCGTCCGCTGCGCCTGCCGCTATTTTGTGAGCTATTGGGGTCACGTGATGGGCGCGCGTATGGAGTCCAAAATGCGCGAGGACCTGTTCGACCAGTATGAGCGCTTTAGCTTTGCGTACTTCGATCGCAACAGCTCGGGCGACATGATGAGCCGCGTGGTCAACGACCTGTTCGATATCTGCGAGGCGGCGCACCACGTGCCCGAGTGGATCATCATCTGCGGCATCGAGATTATCGGCTCGTTTGTGATCCTCTTTACCATCGCCCCGGTGCTGGCGCTCGCCATGGCCGTGGTGACGGCGGCGTTTGCGGTCATCATGTTTTGGCAGAACATGCGTATGCGCGAGGTCTTTAGCGACAACCGCAAAAAGATCAGCGGCATCAATGCGCAGCTGCAGGATTCGCTGGCGGGCATGCGCGTGGTCAAGAGCTTTGCCAACGAGGAGACCGAGCGTGCCAAGTTCCGCGCCTCCAACAATCGCTACCTTTCGTCCAAGGAGAACATGTATCACGCCATGGGCGTCTATACCGCGACGTATGGCCTGCTCTCTGGTGTGCTCTATGTGATCGTGGTGCTGCTGGGCGGCTGGCTGGTCGCCCAGGGACAGCTGCAGGCGGTCGATATGGCGACCTTTGCACTCTATATTTCGCTGTTCTGCACGCCGCTCGAGACACTCGTCAATTCGGCCGAAACGTATCAGAAGGCTATCGCCGGCTTTAAGCGTATGGACGAGGTGCTCTCGACGGCGCCGGATATCCAGGACAAGCCGGGCGCTACGGATCTGCAGGTGACTGCCGGCGCCGTGGAGTATCACGACGTGTGCTTTAACTACGAGGATGTTGAGCTGGGCGAGGGCGATGCCGACGAGCGTCCTGTTATCGACCACATGGACCTGTCTATCAAGCCCGGCCAGACCATCGCTTTGGTTGGCCCTTCGGGCGGCGGCAAGTCCACGACCTGTTCGCTGCTGCCGCGCTTTTATGACGTGGCTGCCGGATCCATTAGCATCGACGGCCAGGACGTGCGTGATGTGACGCAGCAGAGCCTGCGCCGCGCCATCGGCCTGGTGCAGCAGGATGTCTATCTGTTTGACGGTACGATTGGCGAGAACATCGCCTACGGCAAGCCGGACGCCACGGCGGAAGAGATCGCCGACGCCGCCCGTCGCGCCAATATCGATGCCTTTATCGAGTCGCTTCCACAGGGCTATGACACGGTCGTGGGCGAGCGCGGCAGCCGTCTTTCGGGCGGACAGAAGCAGCGCGTTGCCATCGCGCGTGTGTTTCTCAAGAACCCCAAGATCCTTATTTTGGATGAGGCGACGAGTGCTTTGGATAACGAGAGCGAGGAGGCGGTGCAGGAGTCACTCGAAGAGCTGGCGCGTGGCCGCACCACGATTATCATCGCCCACCGTCTTTCGACCATTAAGCATGCCGATGAGATTGCGACCGTTGAGCATGGTCGCGTTGTGGAGCGTGGCACGCACGAGGAGCTTCTCGCCCGTGGCGGCACCTATGCCCGTTACTATCGAATGCAGTTCGAAGGTGCGCGTGCGCACGAGCTCGACTGATTGATATGACAGGAAGTTTATGGCTGACAAGAACCCTTTGACTCCGGAAGAAGTGACGGAGTTATTCTCCGAAATCGATGCATCCGGCGTCTTGGATCCTACGCTTGCCAAAAAGCGTACCGAGCGCATGCGTGAGAAGGAGGCTGCGGCCAAGCGCGGTGACAAAGCGGCGCTAGCGCAGCTGCGCAGCGAGGACCGCGCGAGCCAGGCAAAACATATCGACCCGCTGTCCGAGGACGATCCTTCGGGCTCGCAGGTGAGCCATACCATTACAAAGACCGCGATGGCCGTGGTCATCGGTATTTTGGTGCTGATCGTGGGCATGCAGATTGGTTACGGCGTGATGCGCCGTCTGAATACCGCCAACCTGTCCGAGAGCGTTTCGGTTGATACCGTTTCGACCGCGCTCAAGGGTGGACTTGAATGGGGCAACGGCTTTACGCAGTTCCCGCTCGACTTTACCGTCGATGAAGCCGATGAGCGTACGGGCACGGTCGAGGTGACGGTGTTGGACACATCGTCTGCCAACGAGCTCGAGCTGCTGTCCAACGGGCAGATCCAGGCCGCGGCGCTTGCGACCAACGCGCTGCTCAACGACAAGATCGACCGCGTGGTGTATAACGTTCACGCCTATATCGACGAGGATAGCAACATTCAGCACGATTCCTTCTTTGGCATGTTCCCCGCGCGGGGCCACCAGAGCGCCATTTTGACGTTCGTGTGGACCAAGAGCTCATCCAACGCCACGAGTATCGACTGGAAGATGCGCATCGTGAGTATGGATGACACCATCGCCGAGCGCATTCAGAAACAGGTGAACTCGGTGTCGTCGTTGATTGAGGACCCGGTGGTGAGCCAGACCAAGATTGACGAGGAAAAGGCCGAGCGTGACCTAGAACATCGTCTGCATGGCCGCGAGATTTTCCGCGGCGGCAAGCCCGATCGCACACCGTCCGAACTGCTGGAGCAGGACAAGAAAAAATAAGACGCCATCATCCCGCGTGAGCCACAAGCCCCGCGGGATGATTTTTTTGGGACGGGGATTAAAAAACATTATGCATAGAAAGTCATAATTATCATTTCGTAAACATTTCGATGAAATTAACGCCATGAGGCATGCTTGCGGTTACAATACCGCGAGGCCTAACTACACACCTTTAAGCCGGTCCTGTGAGACCGGGAAGGAGAATTATGGCGAACAACCATACCGCGGGCGCCGCCGCCCGCACCTTCGCGCCCAGCGAGCTTTGCCAGCGTATGCTGGCCAAAACCAGCAAGGGCACCTGCGGTCCCTGCATCCTGTATCTTGAGGATGGGACCATTTTTTATGGACGTGCATGCGGCGCTGAGGGCACCGCGACCGGCGAAGTCTGCTTCAATACCTCGCTCGAGGGCTACTTTGAGGTCATGACCGACCCGAGTTATGCCGGCCAAATCGTAACCATGACCTATCCGCAGATTGGCAACTACGGTATCGACGAGACCGACGTCCAGTCGGCCTTCCCCGGCGACGCCGTGCGCCCTGCGAGCGCTCCGGCTATGCGCGGCATGATCGTTCGCGACATGTGCGCCACGCCTTCTAACTGGCGCTCGGCCGTCAGCGTGCCGGAGTATCTGCGCGCCCACGGCATCGTCGCTATCGAGGGCGTCGACACCCGCGCTCTGGTACGCCACCTGCGCGACAATGGTTCCAAGATGGGCATTATCTCGACCGAGATCTTCGACGTCGACGAGCTTGCCGAGCGTCTGGCCGCAGCGCCCACGCTGGTAGGCGAGAACCTGGTCAAGACCGTAAGTTGCCCCGCGCCTCATGAGTTTGTGGCTGCCGACCTGCCTGCCACGCATGACTTTGCGCTTTCGGCTGCCGCTCCTGCCCGTCACAAAGTGGTCGCCTACGACTGCGGTGTGAAGCGCGGTATTCTGGAGGGGCTGGTCCGCGCTGGCTGTGACCTTACCGTCGTGCCGTGGGACACGCCCGCGAGTGAGGTGCTCGACATGAATCCCGACGGCGTCTTTTTGTCCAATGGCCCCGGCGACCCCGACGCCGTGGTAGAGACCTACGAGCAGGTGCAGCAGCTGATCGGCAAGGTACCGGTCTTTGGCATTTGCCTTGGTCACCAGATGATCAGCCTGGCCTGCGGTGCCCAGATGGAAAAGCTTAAGTTCGGTCACCGCGGTGGCAACCAGCCGGTCATGAACCTGGTAAGCCGTCGCGTGGAGATCACCGCGCAAAACCATGGCTTTGGCCTGCTGTTCCCCAGCTTGGGCAAGCTTGTCCCCGAGCTTTCCGGCGGCGAGACCGAGCATGCGGCTGATGGAGATCTGCGCGTCTGGGTGCGCCGTGGAATCGCGCCGGTCGTGATGAACGAGCGCTTTGGCCGCATTCGCCTGACACATGTGAACCTCAACGACGGCACCGCCGAGGGCATCCAGCTGCTCGACGCCCCGTGCTTCTCGGTCCAGTACCACCCCGAGGCCTCGCCTGGCCCCACCGATGCCCACTATCTCTTTACCGCCTTTACGCGACTCATGGACGGCGAGGAGAGCTACCTGGACATCGATACCGCGAAGGACCGCCTTGCCGGCTGGAACTTTGCTGAGTCCGAGACCGCTGAGACCGAGGAGAACTAACATGCCGAAACGTACTGACATCAAGCGTATCCTCGTCATTGGCTCGGGCCCCATTGTCATTGGCCAGGCCTGCGAGTTCGACTACTCCGGCGCCCAGGCCTGCAAGGTGCTCAAGGAGGACGGCTTTGAGGTCATCCTGGTTAACTCCAACCCGGCGACCATCATGACCGACCCGGGTCTTGCCGACCGCACCTATGTCGAGCCCATCACTGCCGAGTTTATCGAGCGCGTAATCAAGAAAGAGCGCCCGGACGCGCTGCTGCCCACGCTGGGCGGCCAGACCGGTCTGAACGCCGCCGTCGAACTGGCAAAGGACGGCACGCTCGACAAATACGGCGTCGAGATGATCGGCTGCGACCTGGCCGCTATCGAGCGCGGCGAGGACCGCAAGCTCTTTAACGAGGCCATGGCCGAGATTGGCCTGGAGGTCGCGCGCTCGGGCTATGCCTACAGCGTGGCAGACGCCGAGGCCATCGCCGAGCGCGTGGGATATCCCTGCGTGCTGCGTCCGAGCTTTACCCTCGGCGGCGCCGGTGGTGGCATCGCGCATACTCACGAGGAGCTCGTCTCCATCGTGAGCCAGGGCCTGGAGCTCTCGCCTGCCCACGAGGTGCTGGTCGAGGAGTCCATCGAGGGTTGGAAAGAGTACGAGATGGAGGTCATGCGTGACCACGCCGGCAACGGCATCATCGTGTGCTCCATCGAGAACCTCGACCCCATGGGCGTGCATACCGGCGACTCCATCACCGTGGCGCCGGCGCAGACCCTCTCCGACCTGGAGTATCAGCGCATGCGTGTCGCCTCGCTCGCCATCTTGGAGAAGATCGGCGTCGAGACCGGCGGCTCCAACGTGCAGTTTGCCGTGAACCCCCAGACCGGCCGCCTGATCGTCATCGAGATGAACCCGCGCGTGAGCCGTTCGTCCGCGCTGGCCTCCAAGGCCACGGGTTTCCCCATTGCCAAGGCCGCCGCGCGCCTGGCTGTAGGCTACACGCTCGACGAGATCGTCAACGACATTACCAAGGCAACGCCTGCCTGCTTTGAGCCCACAATCGACTACTGTGTGGTCAAGGTGCCGCGCTTTGCCTTCGAGAAGTTCAAGGGTACCGACCCCACGCTTACCACGCGCATGAAGGCCGTGGGCGAGATTATGGCGATCGGCCGCACCTTTGAGGAGGCCTTCGGCAAAGCCATGCGCTCGCTGGAGGACGGTCACCAGGGTATCTGCGCCGGTGGCAAGGAGGGTGCCGATAAGCTGAGCGACGACGAGCTCGCTCAAGCCGTGGCCACGCCGACCGAGCACCGCATCTTCTTTGTGGTCGAGGCCCTGCGCCGTGGCTGGGACATCGCTCGCATCCATGCCATCTGCGGCATCGATCCGTGGTACCTCAACCGTATCAACGACATGGTGCAGGTCCAGGAGAGCATCCGCGGCCTGCGTGTGGAGGACATTGATGCCGACGCGATGCGCCTGCTCAAGCAGTACGGCACGAGCGATGCCGAGATCGCCGCGCTGACCGGCTCGGACGAGCGCTTCGTGCGCGCCTATCGCAAGGGCCTTGGCGTGGTTCCCAGCATGAAGACGGTCGATACCTGCGCTGCTGAGTTCTCGAGCGCCACGGAGTACCACTACAAGACGTACGAGAACATCTACCGCACGAGCCCGGATGCCAAGAAGTGCGTAGCTCCCGACGAGACCACGCCGGCGGACAAGCCCAAGGCGATGATCCTGGGCGCCGGCCCCAACCGCATTGGCCAGGGTATCGAGTTCGATTACTGCTGCGTGCACGCGAGCTACGCGCTGGCGGCCCGCGGCTTCGAGACCATCATGGTCAACTGCAATCCCGAGACCGTTTCGACCGACTACGACACGTCAGACCGCCTGTACTTTGAGCCGCTCACCTACGAGGACGTCATGGACGTTATCGACGTTGAGCGCCCCGATGGCGTCGTGGTGACGCTCGGCGGCCAGACCCCGCTTAAGCTGGCGCGCATGCTCGAGGAGAGTGGCGTCAGCATCATGGGCACCAAGCCCGATGCCATCGACTTTGCCGAGGACCGCGAGCGCTTCGCTGCTCTGCTCGACAAGCTGGGCATCATGTACCCGCCGGCGGGCCAGGCAACCTCGTTTGAGGAGGCCGAGGCCGTGGCCGCGCATATCGGCTACCCGCTGCTGGTGCGTCCGAGCTACGTGCTGGGCGGCCGCGGCATGATGATCGCCTACGATGCCGAGCATCTGCGCGATTACATGGCCGAGGCCGCGCGCATTAGCCCCGACTACCCGGTGTATCTGGACCGCTTCCTGGAGGGTGCGATCGAGTCCGATGTCGACGCCCTGTGCGATGGCGAAGAGGTCTACATCGGCGGCATTCTGGAGCATATCGAGGAGGCCGGTATTCACTCCGGCGACTCTGCGACCTGCATCCCGCCGTTCAGCTTTAGCGAGAGCCTGCAGGCAAAGCTTCGCGAGACCACGCGCCGCATCGCGATGGCGCTGGGCGTACGCGGCCTGGTCAATGTGCAGTATGCCATCAAGGGCGAGACCGTCTACGTGATCGAGGCAAACCCGCGCGCGAGCCGCACCGTGCCGTTTATCTCCAAGGCCACCGGCGTGCCGCTGGCCAAGTGCGCGGCGCGTATCATGGCAGGCGATTCCATCGCGAGCCTGGGCCTGCCGAGCGACGAGCGCCAGCTGGACTGGTTCTGCATGAAGGAAGCCGTTATGCCCTGGGGTCGTTTCCCGGGCGCTGACGTTATCCTGGGGCCCGAGATGAAGTCGACGGGCGAGGTCATGGGTATCGCTAAGAGCTATCCCGAGGCATACGCCAAGACGCAGCTGGCGATTGACTACAAGCTGCCCGACCCGAGCGCCGGTAAGGTGTTCATTAGCGTGTGCGACCGCGACAAGCGTCATATCCTTTCGGTCGCCCGTATCCTGCGCTACCTGGGCTTTGATATCTGCTCCACCGAGGGCACGGCGCGCGTGCTGCGTGGAGGCAACGTGACGTGCGAGGTCGTGGAGAAGATTAGCGGCCCGCACGACGGCGAGCGTCCCAACATCGGCGACCTCATCGCCGATGGCAAGATCGCGGTAATCATCAACACGCCGTACGGCCCGGGTTCGCGTGGCGACGGCTATCTGTTGCGTACCGAGGCGGTGCGCCGCGGCGTGACCTGCGTGACGGCGATGTCTGCCGCCAACACGTACGTGAGTGCCATCGAGGCCGTGCGCGAGGACCAGCAGGGTCACGGCAGTGCCAACGACATGGGCATGGATGTCATCGCCCTGCAGGACCTGCCGCAGTACACGGTGTAGTTGACCTGGCCGGCCGGGGCGGAGGGGGCCGAATTTCCCCCTTCGCTCCGGCTGCAAGCAGAGTCGCTCAGGAGGAAACTCGGCCCCTCTTGCCCCGACGCACTGTGTCTAGACGGATTGCACCTCCTGTTTTTAGAGATAAATACCATTTAGCGGTGATATTCAACCGTTCAAGATATTATGTAATGGCATATTACGTCATATGACGTAATATGCCATTAGCAGTCAAGGATGATTGTCTGTGTTCAAGTCGAGAAAGGGGCAAAATGATTAAACTGTGTCGCGTCGATAGCCGGTTAGTGCATGGGCAGACCGTGTTCTCTTGGTATCCAACGCTTGAAGCAAACGCTATTCTTGTGGTTTCAGATGAGTACGCCGCAAGCAAAGAGCGAATTCAAGCGCTGCGAATTGCAAAACCCGCTGATGCCAAATTGGTTGTCAAAAGTGTAGAAGATTCCATCGTGGCCCTTAACGGAAGCGCGGTGGATAAATACGAGCTAATTGTTGTTGCGGGAAATGTACATGACGCCTGTGAAGTTGCGCGTGCGTGTCAAAAAATAACGTCTGTGAATTTAGGCGGCGCTCGACCGTTGGGGGATAGCGTAAAGGAGCTTGGCCCTGCTGTGCGCCTTTCCCAATCCGATATTAATGAAATTAAGAAAGCCATGGCTGATGGAATCGAGTTCGAGGTAAGGCAGGTTGCTAGCGAGAAAAAACGCATCGTAACAAGTTTTGATTTGTAGGAAGAGGGAGAAATATGCTGCTTCAAGCTTTTCTGGTTGGTCTTGCCGCTGCGATAGGTCAATCGGATTATTTACTCGGTACTGCGATGGTCGAGCGGCCGATTGTCCTCGGAGCGATTGTCGGTATTTTTTTGGGTGATATTCCGACTGGCGTTATTGTTGGTTTCCAGCTCGAACTCGCGTTCATGGGGGTCTGGCAGGTTGGTGCTGCCGTGCCGCCCAACGTAATTGTTGGTTCAGTTTTGGGAACAGCCTTTGCGATTACTATGGGTGCGGGTCCCGAGACCGCTCTGACTATTGCTATGCCCACTGCGGTGCTTGCCGGCATGTTTGACAGCCTTATGTATAGCGTTGTTACGCCTCCTATGGCTGTCTGGGCTGATCGTGGCGCCGAAAAAGACGACCCCAAAACGATTGCAGCCGCTATGTGGACCAATGGAATTCTCTACATCATTGCGCTTGGCTTGATTTGCGGCGTGGCTTTTTACGTTGGAAATGATGCTGTTCAGGCACTGATTGACGCCATTCCTGATTGGCTTACGAATGGGCTTACGATCGCAACGGGTATTCTGCCCGCGCTTGGATTTGCGCAGCTTATGTCAATCCTGTCCACCAAGGAGCTGAGCTTCCTATTCTTTGGAGGCTTCTTGCTGAGTGCCTATCTAAACATTCCGACGATCGGTATCGTGGCGTTTTCGCTGATCCTGATTGGGATTCTCAATATGGCTCACATTTTTATGCCTGCCAGTGCGGCGGTCGCTAAGGAGGTTGACGATGACAACGAATTCTAATGATGTTCTTGAGCTCTCGCCGGAGTCAAATAAATCGACCGATAAGAGAATAACCAAGAAAGACTTAAAGGCGTTATTTTGGCGTAGCTTTCCACTCAACATCATGTGGAGCTTTGACCGACAAATGAACGTTGGTTTCTGCTACGACATGATTCCGGTAATCAAGCGGTTATACGATAAGCCTGAAGACCGGATCGAGGCATATAAGCGTCATCTTGAGTTCTACAATATTCAAGTTACGTTTAATCCTCTGGTCGCCGGCATTGTGGCCTCCATGGAGGAGGAGAACGCCAACAATCAGGACTTTGACACCGCCTCAATTAACGCCATGAAAGCATCGCTTATGGCTCCGCTTTCCGGTATTGGAGATTCACTGATTGCCAGTACGCTTCGCATGATTGCGACGGGCGTTGTGACAGGACTTTGCCTTTCGGGCAGTCTGCTCGGCCCAATCCTGTTCCTGCTTCTTTATAATGTCCCAACGATCCTGATCCGCTGGTTTGGGCTTCAGTATGGTTATTCGCTTGGCAGTGGCATGATTTCGAAGCTGAACGATTCTGATGTAATGCACAAAGTTACGTCCGGCCTGGCGATTGTGGGACTAATGGTAGTTGGTGGAATGGTGGCGACCACCGTTGCAGTTACCACTCCGCTCGCTCTTAACTTCGGCGACACCGCGTTTAAGTTGCAGGAAACGCTCGATGGGATATTCCCGGCTCTTTTGCCGCTCTGCGCGTTCGGGATCATGTGTCTTTGCAATAAGAAACAGGTCAAAATTATTTGGCAGATTGTGGGCATTCTCGCTGCGGGTATTGTGCTCGGCGTCCTGGGGATTTTGGGCTAGAGAAGGCGTCCATCTTTTGAGATGCTGAACTCGAAGGACGATGCGTCTGCTCGCCAAACGGTTTTTGAATAGTGGAGCGGCATTTCATCGCAGGCATATGTGACGTGCTCGACAACGCTCACGGGGGCTCCAACGATATAACCGAGAAGGTTTGCTTCTTGGAGCCCCGCTATTCCTGCGGTGATTTTGAGCTTCTCAATACCGGTTGCGATGCTGTAATGGTTGGCGATCAGGTCGAAAAGACTGGCATTGTCTGTGAGAAGCTCCAGTAGTCCGGGCAGAGTGCCCTGCGTTGCATAAACGGTGTCGATGGCGCAGGGGGCATTTTCGATATAAACCAAGCGCGCAACTCGTTGCACTACGGTTCCGTTGTCAATTTTGAGCTCCCGTGCAATGTGGGCATCAGCCTTGATCAAGCCTGTTTCCAGGATGGACTTGGTTGTTTTATCGCCGTATTGGGGGTCGGAGCTCAAATTGAAAATGGTGCTTGTTCCTCGTTTCAGGGTGAGCTTCGATGGGTTTACGAATGTTCCCTTGCCTCGCAGGCGGTAGAGCAAGTTTTGGTCAATGAGATTCTGTACGGCGCGTCTTACGGTGATCCTGCTTACTTTGTATTGCTTGCAAAGCTCGGTTTCGGTGGGAATCTGAGTGCCGCCGGGGAGTTCGCCAGAAACTATTTTCTTGAGGATATCGTTTTCAACGGTCTGATAGAGAAGCTCTGGCTGAGTGAGCTCGTCTTTTGCTGCAGGCATGGTGGACCCCTTGGTCTTCAGTTTCTTTAGTACATAGATATACGACAACTGAGGACATCATAAGCCTGTCTCTTATACACATCTCCGAGCCCACGAGACGGACTCCTATC
>CABRIB010000014.1 GCA_902470915.1 uncultured Collinsella sp.
CTACACAAGGAGTATCGTCGGCAGCGTCAGATGTGTATAAGAGACAGGCTAGCACGTCCCCTCGTTCGGCATCGTCCATGCATGGTGGTCGGTATGCAGCAGTTCCTCGGCCAGCGGCGAGAGCGGTGCGCCCAAGAACTCGCGGTAGCACGCCTGGACATCGGGGTTCTCGTGCGAGAAGCGAATGTCCGCCTTCGCATCGAGGCCCCAGAGCACCTGGCCACGCTCGGCTGCCAGCTCGCAACCGTCGTGGATGGGCTGACCGCCGCCACCGACACAGCCGCCCGGGCATGCCATAACCTCGACGAAGTCATAACTCGCACGGCCGTCGCGAATCGCGTCGAGCAGGCGGGCGGCGTTGCCCAGCCCGTGCGCCACGGCAACGCGCACCTTGGTGCCATCAATATCGGCGACGGCTTCCTTCCAGCCATCCAGGCCACGCACGTCGGTAAAGAAATCCGCATCGGGGTTCTTGCCCGTCACCAGGTAATATGCCGAGCGCACGGCGGCCTCCATCACGCCGCCCGTGGCGCCAAAGATCACGCCCGCGCCCGTGCCAAAGCCCAGCGGCGTATCGAGCGGCTCCTCGGTAAGCGTGTCGACGCTCACGTGGCTCGCGCGGATCATGCGCACCATCTCGCGCACCGTCAGCGCAACGTCCACATCGGGCGCGCCGCCCTCGCCCACCATGCTCGGCAGCGCGCACTCGGCCTTCTTGGCCGTGCACGGCATCACGGACACCACAAACAGGCACTCGGGCTCCACGCCCAGCACCTTGGCGTAATAGGTCTTGGCGATAGCGCCGAACATCTGCTGCGGAGACTTGGACGTAGACAGGCTGTCGACAAACTCCGGATAGCGCGCCTTCACAAAGCGCACCCAACCCGGGCAGCAGCTCGTAAACATGGGCCAGCCGCGGCTATCGCCCTCGCCCTTGGCGGCGGCGCCCAGGCGCTCGAGCAGCTCGGAGCCCTCCTCCATAATGGTGAGGTCGGCCGAAAAATCGGTATCGAACACGTACTCAAAGCCCACACGGCGCAGCGCGCACGCCAGGCGCTCGACGGTGGCCTCCTCACGCGGAATGCCGAGTTCCTCGCCCCAAGCGCTACGCACGGCCGGCGCGATCTGCACCAGCACGATCTTGCCGGGATCGGCGAGAGCATCGAACACGGTCTCGGTATCGTCACGCTCACGCAGCGCGCCCGTCGGGCAATGCGTAATGCACTGGCCGCATGCAACGCAATCGGTCTTGCCAATCGGCGCGCGCCCGCGGGTACCCACGGCGGTATGCGTGGCGCGGTTGGTCAGGTCCCAAATCCCTAGGCCCTGCACACTCTCGCAAACCTTGATGCAGCGCATGCATTTAATGCACTTATCATTTTCGCGGATGATGGGAAAATCGAAATCCCAGCCCTCGCCCGCCAAATGCCTTTGATACGGCAGATAGAAAATGCCCAGGTCATTGGCGATGGTCTGCAGGTTGCAGTTGCCGCTGCGCACGCAGCTCGTGCACTGCGAATCGTGCTGGGACAGCAGCAGCTGCACGTTGGTGCGACGGGCTTCGCGCGCCTTGGGGCTGTTGGTGTGGACCACCATGCCGTCGAGCACGTAGTTGTTGCAGGCGGCAACCAGCTGGTCGCAGCCCTCAACCTCGACCACGCACACGCGGCAACCGCCGATCTCGTTTAGATCGCGCAGGTAGCACAGGGTAGGAATCTGAATGCCGACGGACTTGGCTGCGTCCAGGATCGTGGTGTGCTCGGGAACCACGACCTCGCAATTATCGATAGTGAGCTTGACCATATTGTGCGCTCCGTTTTCGGTGTTGTCGCTGACGGTGGTTTTGTTGGGCTCTACCATTCCAGGTTCCTCCCTCCGCGGAACGCGCCAAAGCCAAAGTGGTCGCAGCGCAGGCAGCGGCTCGCCTCCTGGCGTGCCTCCTCCTCGGTAAGGCCCTGTTCGACCAGATTCCAATCGTGAATGCGCTCGCCGGCCTCGCGCTCGCCCAGCTCGCAGCGGCCGCACTCGTGCTTGCCCTTAAATTGCACGGTCGGCAGCTCCACGTCGAGCTTAATCTTGTGGTCGAAGCCCAGGTAGTGGTCGATATTTGCCGAAGCCACGCGGCCGGCGTTGATAGCACGGATGACGGTGGCGGGGCCGGTCTGGCAGTCGCCGCCGCTAAAGAGGCCATCGAAGTTGGGCACGGCGCCGTCCGAATCGGTGACGACGCGACCCCACTTGCAGGCGATGCCCATGTCCTCAAACGGCTTGGAGTCGATGTCCTGACCAATGGCCACGAACACGCGCTCGCAGGGGATGACCTGCTCGGGCGTGGCGGCGGCACGCGGGGCCGGGCGCCCACGGCGGGGCTCGCCGATAATCTGCGGCTGCACGCGCAGGCCCCTCACACGACCGTCCTCGCCCGTCTCGATGGCGAGCGGGGCCGTCAGCTCCAGCACCTCGCAGCCCTCGGCCTGGGCACCGGCGATCTCGGCGTCCTGGGCCGTCATATCGCAGATGCGGCGGCGGTAGACGATGCTTACCTTTTCGGCGCCGCAGCGCACGGCAGAGCGGGCCACGTCCATGGCCACGTTGCCGCCGCCGATAACGCACACGCGCTGGCCGCTCAGGTCGGGCAGCGCGTCGTCACCGATGGCGCGCAGCATCTTGACGGCCGACTCCACGCCGGGAGCCTCTTCGCCCGGAAGGCCGAGCTTCTTGTCGCTGTGGGCACCGATGGCCAGGTAGACGGCATCGAACTCGTCGCACAGGCGAGCGAGCTCCTCGCCGTTCACGGAGTGGTCGAGCTCCACGTCGATACCGACGCTCAAGATCCAGTCGATCTCGGCCTGCAGGCGCTCGCGCGGCAGACGGTAGCTGGGAATGCCATAGCGCAGCATGCCGCCCAGGTGGTGGCGCTGCTCAAAAATGGTCACCTTGTGGCCCATCACGGCCAGGTAGTAAGCGCAGGAAAGACCGGCCGGGCCGCCGCCGATCACAGCGACGCGCTTACCGGTGTTGTCCACTACATGCGGCTTGTGGTCGTTGAGGTCGCTGTGCTCAACGGCAAAGCGCTTAAGAGCAAGGATATTCATGGGGTCGTCGACCATACCGCGGCGGCAGTGCATCTCGCAGGGATGCTCGCACACCAAGCCGCAGACGAGCGGCAGCGGGTTGTTCTTGCGGATGACCTTGACGGCATCGGCATAGCGGCCGGCCTCGACGAGCGAGATATAACCGGGAATGTCGACGTGCGCCGGGCAGCCAGAAACGCACGGGACGCGGGCCTCGCGGTCAAAGCCGCAGGAGTGCTCGCGGATGTGATGCTCAAAATCGTCGCGGAAGCCGCGAATGGCCGTGAGCGCCATGGCGCCGGCCTCGTAGCCGATGGCGCAGTCGCTCGAAAGGTAGATGGTGCGGGCCGTGCGCTCAATCAGATTGAGCGTGGACTCATCGGCACGCCCTTCGAGCACATCAGCGAGCAGGTCGCTCAGCGCGCTCAGGCCCACGCGACAGGGCGTGCACTTGCCGCAGCTCTGGGTGGAGCACAGGTTGACGAGCGCTGCCGTAAACTCAACGGGACACGGAGCGAGCGAACTCACCGCCAGACGACGTCCGAGCGCATCGTGCAGGTCGTCCATGACGGCCTGAGCGTGGCTGCGTTCCATAACATGCAGTCGAGCCATAAGATCCCCTCTCACATGGCAACCCGGAGGCGAGGCCGGGCGAAATTGCTACACGCACAACACTGACCTAAAAAGTTGTGAGGTCTCCATACGGTTCGGCAGGCGGTATAAAATGTCACCCTCAGCGGTGAAATAGAACATTACCGCAGATAAATGCCATATTTGATAAAACGCGTTACCAAATTGCAATATTCAATGTGAAAAAGAGCGCCTTACTATTTTTCCTTTTTGATCCGTTTTCCTCCGTCTCCTTCGGATCACATGATCCCTTGGGAACGGAGGAAAACGGATCGTTTTTGGTGCAAAAGGGCCAGGTTTGTTTGCACCAATCTCACTTGCGCTAGATAAAGAGCTCGCATTCCTTCCGCACGACGCAAACCTTGCTCAGCATCTGGGAAACAGCGGATAGCTTGTTGGAATCAGCCTTACGAGCACCTCGCGGACATACGGCAATGCAGCGCATGCAGGAGATGCACGCCTCGCCAGCTGCTCGTTTGGGGTCACCCTTGTCGATAGCACAAACGGGGCACGCCGCGGCGCATGCACCGCAGGAAACGCAATCCTCTGTTGCCTCGGGTGCCATGCGGTGACCTCCAGCTTGTTTATAAGGACGATTGCCGGGGATAGAGGGCTCGGACGCATCCTCAGCCAACAGCTTTTGCTGAATTTGCTGAGCAAACTCAGCAAGCTGCGCCGCATCCTGCGCATCCGGACGACCGGCAGCAAACTGTCGCGCAATGGAATGTTCTGCAATGGCTGCAACTGCCGCGATCACCCGGAATCCCGCATGCTTCGCAACGTCCTCCAGCTCTACGAGCGTGTCCTCAAACGCGCGGTTTCCGTATACACAAACCAAAACAGCCCGAGCCCCGTTGCCGCGCACCATGCCCAACCGGTCAGCCACCACAGCCGGGATTCTACCGGCATACGCCGGCACAGAGATTACGGCCACGTCGTCCTCAGTCATCGAGACAGCGTTGAAATCCAACCCGCTATCGGTCAGATCGACGGTAACGGTATTCTTGCCCAGTGCTCCGGCCACAAGGCCTGACACCTTCTGCGTTCCACCCGTCGGACTAAACACAATTTCGAATACGCTCATCGAGGCACCCTCCCCTACGCCTGGCAACGCGTCAAGCCGCTTTCACATCCAGCCAGAGTATACGGCACGTGGGGTCCCCGTTTTAATGCACCAAGCACCCCAATGCACCCACCCTACGCTGTCTGCCTCTTCGTTTTGTATAAATTACGGTACAAATTGTATATATTTACGGGATACCGCTGTGTTCTCCTGAGGTACCCCATCCTAGCCCGTGCAAAAAACGGAGTATTCTGCAACGTAACCACGCCAGCACCGCCGCGGGTGGGCAAAACTGTAGGGCGCCGTATCATTCTAAGTCCCGACATGGCGAGAATGACGCGCCCCTGCTCCGGAAAACGGCGAAATCTGACTCAGAACGCTCGCCAGGGATATCCGAAGGCCACCGTTGGCGACGTCGGATCATATGCAGACAACTCGAACTGCAGAATACTCCAAAAAATGCACGGCGCACCCCATGGGGCCCATTGCTGCATGGCAGAAAATAGGTCCTCAGCATCCCCCAGATGCATTCCCGAGAAAATCAAGTTTGAATTAGCGATGGACACGGCAAACAAAAGGGCCCGAGCGTTGTTTGCTCGGGCCCTTAGCTTGTCTCACGCTAGCGTGCGATGTGTATGTTACTTGCGCTTGCCGCCGCCGTCACCGGGGCGACGGGAGCTGCCGCCGCGCTTGCCGCCACGGCTGTTGCCATAGCTGCCACGGTTATCGCGACCGCCGGCACGGCCGCCACGGGAGCCGGCCTGGTTGCCACCACGAGCGCCACGATAGCCGCCACGACGCTCCTCGCGGGTGTCGTCGTAGTTGCGCCAGTCATCGCGACGATCGCGGCTGGCACGCGGGTCGCGACGATCGCGCGACTCATTCGAACGACCGGCGCCGCTGCGGCCGCCATTGCTGCGAGCACCCTCGCGACGCTCGCCGCCGCGGCTACCGCGCTCTTCAAAGCGCTTGCCGCCACGGGACTCACCGCCACGGGCACCTCGCTCACCACGGCCTTCGCCGCCACGGCGCTCATCGCGCCCGCCGCGCTCGCCATCGCGACCGGAGCGACGACGGTCACCCGAGCCGCGCTTGCCGCCGCGCGAACCACGGCCTTCGTCCTCGCGCTCAACACGACGACGACCGCCACGGTCCTCGTCCTCACGACGGCGGCGGTGTGCCTCGCCCTGGAACTGCTTGGCGCGACGCTCGGCACGGTTGCCGCGCGGGCCCTGCTCAACAGCACCGCCGCGCTCCTCGGCAGCCACCTCGCGAGCCACGCTCTCCACGGCCTCGTCCACGCGAGCCTGAACGCCCTCGCGCACGCGGGTCTTGCCGCCGCGCTTGGGACGGCTCGGGCGCTCGCCGTCGCCGCGACGCTCGTCGCGACCGCGGTTGGAACGACCGGCCACATCGCCGTAATCGTCGCCGTTGCGCTTGCCGTCGCAACGTGCCTGCTCGAGCTTCTTCTTGCTCTTGGACTTGCCGCGCTTGGTCTTCTTCTTCACCTTAAAGGCCGCAGGGTCGCGCTCGGGGTCAACCGCGGGCGGATTGGGGCCCACATGCAGGTCGCCGGCCTCGTAGATGTCGGCCGTCTTGTCCATGAGTTTCTCGATCTCGTAGAACTCATCGACGTCCTGCTCGGTCACAAACGTAATGGCCCAGCCCAGCTCGCCGGCACGGCCCGTGCGGCCGATGCGGTGGATGTAGTCGGTCGGCTCGGCCGGCACGTCAAAGTTCACGACATAGCGCACATCGCTGATGTCGATGCCGCGGGCAAGCACGTCGGTTGCCACCAGCACGTCGACGGTGCCGTCGCGGAAGGCCGAAAGCGCGCGCTCGCGCTGGGCCTGGCTGCGGTTGCCGTGGATCGCGGCGGCCTTGATGCCCTTGCGCTCCAGACGGCGGCAGCAGCTGTCGGCGCGGTGCTTGGTACGCATAAAGACGATAGTGCGCTCCGGGCCCTCCTTTTTGAGGAACTCGGGCAGCAGGTTGTTCTTGGCCTCGATGGACACCGGGAACACAAACTGGTCGACGGTGTCGGCGGTCGACGTGGCAGGCGCGATCTCTACGCGGGCCGGGTCGCTCACCAGGTCGGTAATCTCGCCCACGGCCTCCTCGTCGAGCGTGGCCGAGAACAGCAGCGTCTGACGCTCGGCCGGCGTCTCGCGCACAATACGGCGAACGGCGGGCAAAAAGCCCATGTCGAGCATGCGGTCGGCCTCGTCCAGCACCAGCACCTTGACCTCGTCCAGGTGGCAGGCGCCCTGCTCGATCAGGTCAACCAGACGGCCCGGCGTAGCGACCAGGATGTCACAGCCGTACTTGAGCGCCGCGGTCTGCGGCTTGTAGCTCACGCCGCCCACGACGGTCACGGCGACATGGCCAGTGACGTCGGCAATCTTGCTCGCGACCTCGTCGATCTGCTGGGCAAGCTCGCGCGTGGGGGTGATGACGAGCATCAAGGGACCGCGACCGTTGCCCTCGGGCTTCTTGGCGCCGCGACGGCGGTTGCGACCGCCACGCTCGCGCACGGGCTTGGGCGGAGCGATGTGCTCCAGGTTGTTCATGGTCGGCAGCAAGAAGGCGGCCGTCTTGCCGGTGCCGGTCTGAGCAGCGGCAAGCAGGTCGCGGCCCTCGAGCACCACGGGGATCGAGCCAGCCTGGACAGGCGTGGGCGCCGTGTAGCCTAGGTTCTCGATAGCACGAAGCATCTCGTCGGAAAGCCCCAGCTCGTCAAAGGCGGGCAGGCTCTCGGTAGCGGACTCGACGGCCTGGGCAGCATTTGCCTCGTCGGCGGCATCGAAGGCAGCCTGGGTCATGGCCTCGCGGGCCTCGTCCAGAATCTCGGCGTCCGTGACGTCGGATACAGAATTACGCATATGTTGTTGTTCCTTATCTGCACGCGCAATGGGCACGGCATGCGGCCGCGCGGGCGTGCTTGGTAGTGCGCTAATACATACAAAAACAGGTGCGCACAGAGAGGACGTTGCTCAGCACGCTGGCGATCGCTTTGGCAGCCCTATCACGCGCCGTCCAGACGCAGCAGCTCTAAGCGATGGAGCAGATTCGCCGCCGGTTAGTATACCCGCACTCCGTATGCCCCCACGTAAACCACAGATGACGAGGTGGACGGGGCGGGCCTGGCCGATTGTCTCAATCTGTAACAGATGCAGGGCAAAACCGGGTCCAAATGTTACAGAACAAGACAGAGGGGGATTTCCGTCCAGTCCAAACCAAATCTCTCGCCCTTCCTGCAATTTCGAACATGTGGCCTATAATGTTGCTTTGGTTGCGCTATATATTGCGCAGCCATTTCGCAGCCATTTAATACGTCTCCCACCGGGAGCCATTAATTCCTATCGCCATATTGGCTAGGAAGCAATCAAAGGAGGTATCCGTGGCAGCAGAGACGCCTTGCTCGGTCCTCTATAACGATATTCGCTCGTTCGGCGGTCTTAAACATCTCGAGATCGCCCGAATGCTTATCAATGGAAACTCTTATCTCGGCAGTACCCTGCTCGAGAAATGCTCTTCCAACCGCTCGTATCTCACCCGTTACATCGTCCATCGCAAGCCTGACCAGTGCGCGCCCGCCATCTACAGCGACTTTACCGTCACCACGCTCAACCTTTCCGCGGCAATCTGCAGCAAGCTCGGCGGCGGCGAGTCCGCCTATCAGGCAATCGCCGAGCACTATCGCGGTCCGGCCGCCAACGAAATGATGTCGGCTCTCGCCAGCCACAAGCTGGACAGCCGCCTATATGCAAATGCCCTCAATCGCATCGACAACTTTGACGGCAATGCCGTGCGCGAAAAAAGCACGCTCTTTTTGATGCTCTTTGTGGCAACGGGAGCGCTCGCCGATCCCGTTCAGGGCGTGGCCACCGTCGAGCGCTTTTGCAACAGCAAGACGGGCGGGCACTTTGGCACCACCGAAACTACCGTCGGACGTGGCTTTATGAGCAGCCTGGAACAGCCGCGCACCGTCGCCCCCAATCTCGGTCTGCTCAGAACCCATGCCGACAACTGCGCCGGCATGCAAATCCATCCCCTCACACGCGATCCGCGCGGCACCGTGATTGGTTCTTTGCCCAAAACCTCGCCCAGCATCACCGATGTAGGCGCCGACGCCTCGCGCGAGCATCTTCGCATTTGGCTCGAGGGTGAGCACTGGTACGCCCAGGGCCTTGGATCGACCAACGGCACAGTGCTCGAATCGGGCGCGCGCGACGGCGATATTGTGATTGAGCCGCCGCGCGACCAACGCGAGCCCGGCAAGATCTATCCCCCGGTGGAAATCGAAAACAGCGACAGGCTCCATCTGGGTCTCTACACAACATTCCTTGTCATTGTGGACTAGCACGGACGGCGATCGGAAGACGGTCGCCATCCGTCTTCCGTCTTCTACCTTCTGCGTCGTAAACGACAATACTCAGCGGTATACGTGAGCAGTGCGGCTATCATAGTACTTTACCGATATCCGCACTGCCCACGTATACGCGCGGCGACCCATGCCAGACAAAGGAACGCCATGGATACTACCGATAGCGCCTATGGCGACAAACTCATCCGTCTCGATACGTTCGATACCGCCGTGGCGGTCGACCCCAGCGCCGAGGACGACGCCAAGCGTCGGTTTATGACGCTTATTCTCCAGACGGCCCACCGCAACAACGGCAACATCGGGCACGTGCTGCGCGCGACCAACACGAGCGGCGAAGTCTTTGCCGTCAAGTTACTCAAGGACAACGCCATCCTTTCCGGCCAAACCCCCGACCGCTCCGCCGAGCAATCGGCCGCGCACCTGGCCAACACCGCCGCGCTGTTCGAGGAGTATCGTCATCTGTGTACCGTCTCGCACCTGCGCGGATTTCCGCGCGTCTATGGCTACGGCTCGTGCGAGGATGACCCGCTCATCCTCATGGAGTGGGTCGAGGGCACCTCGCTCAAGCAGGCGCTGCCCTTGCTTCCGCACGACGCCTCGGGCGGGCTGACCACCCAGATGGTCGCCGCTGTCGGAAACGCCGTGCTTCGCGCGCTCTTGATGACCCAAGGCCTCGTGAATCCGGTCATCCATCGCGACCTGTCGCCTGCCAATATCATGTTCCGCACCACCAGTCGAACGCTCGAGCAGCAGATTGCCGATTGCTCCTTTGACCCCTGCCTCATCGACATGGGCTCCGCGACCATGGCTCTCGGCGACGACACGATCACCCGGCGCGCCGACATCTGGCGCTTTGCCACGCCCGCATACGCCGCGCCCGAGATGCTCACGCAGGATATCGAAGGCATCGCGGCCCTTCGCCGTTCGCCGGCAATCGACGTCTATGCGCTTTCGAGCATTCTGTACCAGCTCTACAGCGGTCGCAAACCGTTTGACTTTGAGTCGACGGACGCCGCTGCAACCGGCTCGTTCTATCTCGTAAAGACCAAGGCCAAGCCGGCACCGCTCGAGCCGCGCTGCGAGGGCGATGAAGCGCTCGTCCAAATCATCATGAAGGGTCTCTCAGTCGAGCAGTGCGATCGTCCCACCGAGCAGCAGATGCTCGAGGTGCTCTCGGCATACCTCACCGATGCCGAATCCGAGGGCCGCGAAGGCACAGGAGACGAGGCCGCGATTGATATCGATTCTGGCACGCACCTTAAGGTCGACGTCGCCGGCGAGCGCGCGCGAGAGATCCTGGAGCAGGCCCGGCACGATGCCATGACCCGCCGCCGCTTTATTATCGGTGGCGTCGTTGCAGCCGTTGCGGGGCTCAGCGTCATTGGGGCGGCGACCCATGGCTTTGGCATCCCCGACTACCTGGACGGCATCCGCGGGTCGCTTGGCGACTACACCTGGGATCAGCTGCAGGAGATTTCGCTTAAAATCAAGGCTGCAGAGACGCGTAATGAGGCGCGCGAGATCGCAAAGCGCTATCACCTGCTCGACGATGGCGGCCATATCCCCTATCCATGTACCAAGCGCGTCACGCTCACCAACGGGCTGGAGGTCGGCGCACAGCTTGTGGGCATCCGCCACGACGAGCTTCTGGACGGGACGGGCAAGGCCGGACTGACGTTTATGTTCGATGCCGGCATTGCCGAACGCGACGCCGCGGCCCAACCGCTGAGCGCCGGCTGGGCAGATTGCGAGCTGCGGGAATGGCTCGACAGCGACGGCCTTAAGCTGCTGCCCAACGAGCTGCGCGCACTCATCAAATCTGTCAAAAAGATCTCGAATAACGTTGGCGCCGCCAGAAGCGCATCGTGTCTGAGCGAGCTGCCCGCGACCCTTTGGCTTCCCGCCATGGTCGAGCTCTGCGGCAATCAGCCACCCGAGTCATTTACCGAGAACTTTCACTACCTGGCAGATATCTACAACGGCGAGGGCAAGGAGTATCAGCTCTTCCGCGAGCTCAAGGTAAGTCCGTATACCACGAACGAGATGTTGGTTCGCCAGTGGAAGGGCAAGGACGCCTGTTGGTGGGAACGAACGGCGAGCCCCGACACATCGGAGAGCGAAGGCACGCTCTACATGAACCGCGTGGGGCACGACGGCGACGTCTTTACGTACGCGACGTCCGCGGAAAAGCCAAACAAGCGAACCTGTGTGATCCCCGGGTTCTGTATCTAGAGGGCGGTGGACTGCGGCAGGGCTTCCGGCCCCAGCGTTTGTCTCGATCTATAACATCTACTCGGTAAAAACAGGTCTAGTTGTTACAGATTGAGATATTGAGTCATCGTCTGACGGTTTGTCTCAATCTGTAACAGTAACCCTGCAAAATCGGCTCCAGATGTTACAGATTGAGACATTAAGTTTTTTGCTGAGGGCTCGTCTCGATCTGTAACAGTTACTCGGCAAAATCAGGCCTAGATGTTACAGATTGAGACGAAGGGCGGGGATGGTGCACCAACCCGGCACCCACCCTCATCTGTAACGAAATGTCATACATTTCCTTTTGTACTGGACACCCCCAGGGGGTATGGGTGTATAGTATCGGCAGGTTAACATTTCCAACACTACGCCACAGAAAGGAGAAGCCATGGCTCAAGATAAGTTCGACGTGGGTGGCATGACATGCGCCGCCTGCCAGGCGCACGTAGACCGTGCCGTGAGCAAACTCGACGGCGTCCAAAGCGTCGCGGTCAACCTGCTCGCCGGGTCCATGATGGTCGACTACGACCCCGCGCAGGTCTCCCCCGACGATATCTGCACCGCCGTCGACCGCGCGGGCTACTCGGCCTCGCTCGTCAGCACGGGCACCGATGCCGCCGGCTCAAGCGGCAACGCGCAAGCCAGATCCGGCGCCGCCCATATGGAGTCGCCCACCAAAAAGCTGGAGGCCACTGCCTCCGCCATGCGCACCCGTCTCATCATCTCAATCATCTTTCTCATTCCGCTGTTCTACATAGGCATGGGACACATGCTCGGCTGGCCGCTGCCCAGCATCTTCACGGACCACATCCACAGCATGACGCTCGCCCTCACCGAGCTCGTCTTGCTCATCCCCATCGTCTACGTCAACGATGCGTACTTTATCAACGGCTTCAAATCACTCGTACACGGCGCGCCCACCATGGACGCTCTCATCGCCGTCGGTGCCACCGCTTCCATTGTCTGGTCGCTCTATGCCATGTTTATCATGGCCGACCAGCTGGCCACAGGTCAGGTACACGAGGCTATGATGACGAGCATGGACAACCTGTACTTTGAGAGCGCCGGCACCATCCTGTCGCTCGTCACCGTGGGCAAATACCTCGAGACGCGCAGCAAGTCCAAGACCGGCGGCGCTATCGAGGCGCTCATCGACCTAGCACCCAAGACCGCGACCGTCGTTGCCGATGACGGCACCGAGACCACTGTGAACGTCGACGCCATCCTTCCCGGCCAGGTGCTGCGTGTGCGCCCCGGCGAGTCTATCCCCGTCGACGGCGTGGTACTCGAGGGCAGCTCGGCCGTGGACGAGAGTGCGCTCACCGGCGAGTCCATCCCCGTGTTAAAGACCGCCGGCGACACCGTCAACGCCGCCACGGTCAACCGCACCGGATCGTTTACCTTCCGTGCCACGCGCGTGGGCGCCGATACGTCGCTCGCCAAAATCATCCAGCTCGTCGAGGACGCCAACGCCACCAAGGCGCCCATCGCCCGCATGGCCGATAGGGTCGCCGGCGTGTTTGTGCCCGTGGTGTTTGTGATCTCGGCCGTGACCTTTGCGGTGTGGATGGCACTGACTGGCAGCATCAACGAGGCGCTCACCTCCGCCGTGGCCGTGTTGGTGATCAGCTGCCCGTGCGCGCTGGGCCTGGCCACGCCCGTCGCCATTATGGTTGGCACCGGCAAGGGCGCCGAGATGGGCATTCTGTTTAAGAGCGCCGAGGCGCTGGAGAATCTGCGCAACGTGGGCACTGTGGTGCTCGATAAGACCGGCACCGTCACCCGCGGCAAGCCGGCCGTGACCGATATCGTGGTGGCCACGCGCGCTGACGGCTCGCCCGCCATGAGCGAAAAGGCGCTGCTCAAGCTGGCCGCCGCGCTGGAGCGCTCGAGCGAGCACCCGCTGGCCGAGGCGATTATGGCAGAGTGCGAGACGCGCGGAATTGTCGCGCGCATGGTCGAGGACTTTGCCGCCGTGCCCGGTCGTGGCGTTACGGCACGCGAGGGTCAAAATGTCATCGCAGCCGGCAACGTGCGTCTGATGGACGAGCTGGGCGCGAAGGTGCCCGCCGGCCTTGCCGAACAGTTCGCCGCCGAAGGCAAGACGCCGCTGTTCTTTGCCAAGAACGGCGAGCTCGTCGGTACCATCGCCGTAGCTGACGAGGTCAAAGAGACGAGCGCCGAGGCCATCGCCGCGCTCCGCAAGCTCAGCGTCGACGTGCGCATGCTCACCGGCGACAACCGTGTGACAGCCGAAGCAATCGCCCGCCGCGTGGGACTGAACAGCAAGCAGGTCATCGCCGACGTCCTCCCCGCCGACAAGGAGCGCCACGTGCGCGAGCTGCAGGATGCGGGCAGCAAGGTCGCCATGGTGGGCGACGGCATCAACGACTCCCCCGCCCTGGCGCGCGCCGACGTGGGCCTTGCCATCGGCACCGGTGCCGACATCGCCAAAGAAGGGGCAGATGTGGTGCTCATGCGCAGCGACCTCATGGACGTCGCCCGCGCCATCGAGCTTTCGCGCGCCACGATTCGCAACATCAAGCAAGACCTGTTCTGGGCGCTGTTCTACAACGGCATCGGCATTCCGCTCGCCGCGGGCGTGTTCTTCCCGCTCACGGGATGGCAACTCTCGCCGATGTTTGGCGCCGCGGCCATGAGCCTGTCGAGCGTGTGCGTCGTAAGCAATGCCCTGCGTCTGCGAACCTTTAAACCATCAGTTGCGGTGAAATAAGGCGTAACATGCTTAGCTAAACCGCTATTTAGTCCGTATTCCACCGCAACTTTAGGTACTCAACGAAAAGGAGATAATCATGAACTACATCGTTAAAACGTCTGGCCTCATGTGCGGCCACTGCGACGCCACTGTCGAGACGGCGCTGCTCAACGTGGCAGGCGTGACCGATGCCGACGCCGATCACGAGACCCAGACCGTCCAGGTAGAGTGCGCCGACACCGTGACCGCCGAGCAGCTCGCCGCCGCCGTCGAGGGCGCGGGCGAGAAGTTCCACGCCCTGTCCGTGACCGCCGCGTAGCAGGCGCTGCCAACCCAATCCTCAGAAGTTGCGGTGAAATACGGACTGTTGAGCCGCCCTAGGCCTTTAAACAGTCCGTATTTCACCGCAACTGACGGGGGCATCCGGAAGATCGACCAGAAACGAGGACCCGCCATGATGGCAGACCATAAATCGGTGACCCGCATGCTCAAAACGGCACGCGGGCAAATCGACGGCATCCTGCGGATGGTGGAGGAGGACCGCTACTGCGTCGATATTTCCACGCAGCTCATGGCCACGCAGGCGCTCATCGCCCGCATCAACGCCGACGTGCTCAAGGCTCACATCGAGGGCTGCGTCACCTCGGCCATCGAATCGGGCGACGAGGAGCTCAAAGCCGCCAAGCTCGCCGAGATCGAACGCGTCGTCGACAAGCTCGTCAAGTAATTGGTGCAAGGGGGACAGGTACGTTTGCACCATCTTGGTGCAGATTAACCTGTCCCCAATGCACCAAAAGGGGTATAAAGGCGTGCAGCATATCGAACGAAAGGCAATTCGCATGAATGACTTTATGAAGGGTCGCAACGGCGCCGACGAGCTCACCATCGTGATGGGCTTCGCAGGCATTATCATCGCGATGATCGGATCGATGGCCCGTATTCAGTGGCTCAGCTGGATCGCCATCGCCGTGATCGTGCTCGGCGTGCTGCGCGGCCTGTCCAAAAACATCGACGCGCGCCGCAAGGAGAACGATGCCTTTGTCACGGCGACCGCAAACGTCCCCGGCCTAGGCAAGTTCGTCGCCAGCTTGGGCGGCGGGACTGCGGCCGCAAACGCTTCGCGTGCCGCTGGTACCAGCAAGGAGGACTTTGAGCGCGCCAAGCGAACGGCCAAGAAGATGTGGAAGGGTCGCAAGACCACGGCCTACCTCAAGTGCCCCAACTGCGGCCAGATGCTGTCCGTCCCCAAGGGCAAGGGCAAGATCCGCGTCACCTGCCCCAAGTGCCACGCCAAGATGGAGACGCGCTCCTAGCCGCTACACCATAGGACAAAATAAAAGCCGAGGCCTCGTGTTGAGACCTCGGCTTTTTGCATGAGGCGACATCATTCGATGAAGCTGTCGCCCCGTCGCGCCTGCGCCTAAGCTACGCCGTCGCGGGCGAGCTCCTCGGCCAGCGCCTCTGCCGGCATGGCCATAATCGCGTCGAGCTCGGCGTCAACCTCGGGGATGCGCTTGACCTTCAGCTTGCGCACCAAGTCACCGCGGCACATCACGTGCATCGGCTCACGCAGAGCACGCAGGTCATCGAGCGGGTTCTCGCGCGTCACCAAAATGTCGGCCGCCTTGCCGCACTCGATCGTACCGGTCTCGTCACCCAGGCCCAGTAGCTCGGCATTGACCTGCGTGGCCGTATGCAGCGCAAACGCATTGCTCACGCCCACGTACTTGGCAAAGTAGGCCACCTCGCGCCACATGTCGTACTGCGTCACGAACGGGCAGCTCGAGTCCGTGCCCAGGCCTACCTTGATACCGGCTTCCAGCGCCGCACGAGCACTCTCGATAATGCCCGAGCACACGATGTCACCGTTCTTCTTTTGCGTTTCGGTCGAATGGGTCTTTTCCGGATCGAGCAGAACAAACGGCAGTGCGGGGCTGATCGTGCAGGTCACGCTTGGCACGCGTCCCTCGAGCTGTGTTCCCGCAGCGCCGCGGTACAGCTCCAGGATCTCGGGGGTCATCGGAGCGCCATGCTCGATTGTGTCGACGCCGGCCTGAAGCGCGGCCTTCACACCTTCGGTGCTCTCGACATGGGCCATGACCGGCAGGCCAACCTCGTGCGCCGCCTTGCACGCCGCGGCGGCAACCTCAACCGACATGCGCAGCACGCCCGGCTCGCCTACTTCGGTCGCATCGAAAACGCCGCCCGTCACGAACAGCTTGATGACGTCGGCACCGCGCGCATACAGGTCGCGCACCTGCTGGGCTGCCTCTGCGGGAGTATTGGCCACCTGCGCAAAGAGGCCTGCACCGTGGCCACCCGGCACCGTGACACCCGTTCCCGGTGCCACCAGACGTGGACCCTGATACTTGCCAGCGTCGATGGCGTTGCGCACGGCAATATCGGCAAACAGCGGGTCGCCCGCTCCGCGCACCGTGGTCACGCCGCTTGCCAGCTGCTGCTGAGCGCTGCCCTTGAGGATATGGCGCACGATGGCGCGGCCCACGGGATTGTCGAGCTTCTTCATCAGCGCGCCCGCATCGCCCGCCGAAACCGGCTTGCCCGAACCGCACAGATGCACATGCATATTGATGAGGCCTGGCATGAGATACGCACCTGCCAGGTCGATAACCTCGGCCCCCGCTGGAGCTTGGGCCACGGCGCTCGGTCCCATCCAGGTGATGACACCGCGCTCAACGGCCACGGCCATATCGGGCTGCGGCTCCATATGCTCCGAGCCATCCAGGACGGTCGCATTGATAAACAACGTGGGACGATCGGCAGTCGCCATATCGAGCTCCTCCCTCACGATTAACATGAACATTTGTCCATTATCACCTAGTCCCGCTGGATTGCTGCAGACGCATCGGCTAACGGAGGGAAGAGGGGATGTGGGGGGACGGAATACGTTGCAGTCCCACCCCAGCGACACCAGAGAAATGTCTCGATCTGTAACAGGTACAGGGTTATTGGGCCCCTTGATGTTACAGATCGAGACATTCGGTCGACGTTTCACCGGTTTGTCTCGATCTGTAACAATTACGAGCTCAAACAGCCTCTAAACGTTACAGATTGAGACAAAACCTCTCAGCGCCCATACCACTGACGTCTCCACTCCTCAGCCAAATCGGGCCGTCGCGGAATACCTGCCAACCTCATTTTCTCGACCAGCTTCCCCGGGTCTTTGAGTTCGTTAAACGTAAACCGAAGCACCTTATGCCCGAGCATTGTCAGATGGGACTCCCGTTGACGTTCTGCCACGAATGGGTCGACCGACTCCCGGACCTCGCCGCTCTGCAGGGTGTACTTCCCCTTTCCGTCGAGCTCGCCGATGACACACGTCCCGTCCTCGAGCTGCCAAAAATAGTCGACGCGAAATACCTGGCTCGGATCGAGCGGGTCGCGAAACTCCACCTGCAGCTCCGGAACCGGAAAGCCGTACGCAATAAAGAACGCTCGGAACCGAGACTCGCCACCGTTTTCGGACAGCCCGTCCGCATACGACGCAATCACCTATGCCCTACGATAACCTCGCCTGCCCTCGCAATCGACGCGGAGGCGCTCGCACAAATCCCCACGTGATACGTCTTTCGCCCGCAGTGCAGAATCGGCAATCGCCAACCCGTAGGAGAACGGCGCACGCAGCAAGCAATCCTCCACCGTGCGCCAAAACGACGTCACCCGCACGCCGTCGACGCGCTCGAGCGCGCCCGCAATCTGCGGACGCAACAACCTGCACCCGCCGCTCAACGTCACCGAACAGCAAGTCTTAACAAGGAAACGCGGCCCGAGCAGATCATTCGGCACCTCCAGACCCCATATCAGCGCGGCGTCATATCCCCAAAACGCCCAATCGGGATGAAATTCCGCAAGCCCTCTGATAGTCCTCAGTGCTCGCTCCGTCAGCGTCAATGCATCCCAATCATGCTGAAAACAGAACAGGTACGGCTCGGGCTCCGCAATATCGTCGGTTCCAACATGGCGTCGCAACCACATGAGCTCGGTATTGTCATGCGTTGCGAGCAGCGTACCTTGCTCGGTCGCCTCCGTGAGCCGCGCGAGCATCCTGTTCCGCGCCAACGTGTTGCGAGTCGCATGATTGTGTTTGAGAACGGTATTAGGCACTTTCATCACCACCACGTCAGACAAATGGACCATCGTCACCGTTGCCTCCGCTGACAAATGTCTTGATCTGTAACAGGAAGACAGTCTTTGAGCCTCTAGTTGTTACAGAACAAGATCTTTCGGCAGCCGCCAACCTTCCGTCTCAATCTGTAACAGTTACGGGCCCAAACAGCCGCCAAACGTTACAGATTGAGACAAAGTCAGGGCAGCAGGGCGACGCCAGTCACATCCCCTACTCCCACTCCTGCTCGTAGATGTTGAGCGACTTCACGTACCGCCCCTGGGCGCCCATGATGTCGCGGACCAGGCGCAAAAAGAAGCTGACGCACGAGGTGTCAAAGCCGTCCTGCAGATCCTCGGGATGCACCGCACCCGGTCCATCGACCGCCGTGTCACTCAGGCGCGCGATGTCATACAGATAGAGCTGTCCCGCCGTCAGCCAGACATCGTCGATGCAGGCGAGGCGCACCGCGATCGCGCCGTCGCTCCAATGCTCCTTTTGCACGATATGCGGGTCGTAGACATCAAAGCGACGGTCGGCACGCGTATCCTTCAGCGCAACCATGCCGGACGCAGGATCCTTGTCCAAAATGCCAAAGCGCGAGAAATACTGCGTGTCGCGTACCTGCTCGAGCCGCTTGAGCGAGGCAGGCGAAAGCGATGCCGGCGGCTCGTCAACATATAGCTCGAGCAGCGTTTTGCCATGGCGATAGGGGCGCTCAAACAGCAGCCAATCGGTAAACGCCATGTTGTAGGCCATGATTTCGTTTTGCGAAGGCTCGGTGCAATAGCTGAGCCACGGGTCGACAATGATCTCGAACTGTTCGCGCGCCGGCTCCAGGAATTGAAACTTCCGCAGCATCCAAAAGTGAGCCATGTCGGCAATATCGTTGCCGACGGCTTCAGCCAGCTCTGCTCGGTCAAAAGCGTGGTCAGTCATGGCATCCTCCTCAAACTGATGGACCTCAATTTGAGCTTACGAGGAGGGTGGGCAGCCACGACCAGCGCGGGCAAAATAGGCCTCCGGCTGCAAACCAGATGCTGACCAAACACTTGACGAAAAGCTTGACCGAAAATGCGCACCGCAACAAAACCGCAGGTAAACATCGACGGCCAACCCGCCCTTTTGAGCCAGATACCCGCAGCCACCACAGAAACAACAGGTGACCACAGCCCAAGAAGTCGACAAATGAACACCCGCACGTCGACAAACGAGCAAACTGCTCGCAAATCCGCAAGGAGCGTCCCCGAATGCCGGCACAAAAGGAACGTCCCTAACTGTCGGCACTTAGGGACGTTCCTTTTGTGCCGGCAGTTAGGGACAGCCCTTGCCGATTCGATTGTTGAATATCTCCGTGACTACTTTACAGCTCCAGCGCCTCGGCGACTTCGGCTCCGCAGGCCAGGGCATCGGCCATGGCACTCACCACGAGCGAGCTGCCGTTGCGGGCATCACCCGCCACATACACCGGCGCGGCATCCGCAGCAACGCCATCCACGCGGGCCGCAAGGTGCGAGCCCTCGGAAGCCATCACGGGCAGCGGGCGGCCCGCCGTGGCAACGGGCACGCCGACAGCTTCGAACACGCTGTGTTCCGGACCCGTAAAGCCGCAGGCGATGAGCACCAGCTGCGCCGGCACCTCGTGCTCGGAGCCCGCGATGCGCTCGGGCTTTCCCGCCGACCAGTCCAGATCGACCACGCGCAGACCCGCAGCCGCACCCTTCTTGTCCAGCAGCACCTCGAGTGTATCCACGCCCCAGGCACGCATCTCGCCACCCATCGCAGCGATAGCCTCCTGCTGGCCGTAATCGGTCTTCTTAACGTTGGGCCACTGCGGCCAGGGGTTGCTTGCCGCGCGCTTATCGGGCGCAGCCGGCAAGAACTCAAACTGGCGCACGCTGCGCGCGCCCTGACGCACCGCGGTACCCACGCAGTCGTTGCCGGTATCGCCACCGCCAATGACCACGACGTCCAGGCCGCGTGCGTTCACCGCGGGCTCGCCGCCGTCGAGAACCGACACGGTCGAAGCCGTCAGGTAGTCCACGGCGTACACTACGCCGGGCGCATCCACATTCGTAGCCGAAAGACCGCGGGGCGCACGAGCGCCGGCAGCCACCACGACGGCGTCAAAGTCGTCGAGCCTGGCGGTAACCTTGGGATCGCTCACGTCGGCGCCCAGCTCGAACACAATACCCAGCTCGCGCATGAGCGCCACGCGACGCTCGACCACAGACTTCTCGAGCTTCATGTTGGGAATGCCGTACATGAGCAGGCCGCCGGGGCGGTCGTCGCGCTCAAACACCGTCACGCGGGCGCCGCGACGCGCGAGCTCCCATGCAGCCACCAGACCAGCCGGTCCAGAACCAACCACGGCGACCGTGGGCGCATCCTCCCCTGCCGGCTCAAAGCGGCGCGGGCCGCCGTTTGCCCACTCATGGTCGCTGATCGCGCGTTCGTTATCGTGAATCGTCGTAGGCTGGCCGTCGACCGAGCCCAGGTTGCACGCGGCCTCGCACAGCGCCGGGCACACGCGGCTCGTGAACTCAGGCATGGGCGAGGTGAGCGACAGGCGCTCGGCAGCCTCATCCCAGCGGCCGCGGTACACCAGCTCGTTCCACTCGGGAATCAGGTTATGCAGCGGGCAGCCGCTCGGACGTGCCTTGCCAAAGCTCACGCCCATCTGGCAAAACGCCACGCCGCACATCATGCAGCGGCTCGCCTGGGCACGGCGTGCATCGTCGTCGAGTTCAACGTACAGCGGATCGAAATCACGGCTGCGCTCCTCCACGGGGCGAAGCTCGTGGGTCACACGATCGATATCAAGAAAAGCACCGGGCTTACCCATGGCACTTACGCCTCCTTCTTGGTCGAAGCAACAGAGCTGGCAGCCACAGACGCAGCGCCAGCAGCACCGCCCGCAATATCGAAGCGAGCGACATCCGCGGCGCTCGCGCGACCGGTCACAATGTCAAACGCCAGCTCCTCGGCCTGCGCATGCGTCTTGCCGACGGCCTCGGCGGCGGCGACAATCGCCAGCACACGCTCGTACTCGGTCGGAATGACCTTCACAAAGTGCTTGCTCATCGTCTCAAAGCTGTAGAGCAGCTTGATGCCGCGCGGGCTCTGCGTCGCGTCCACGTGCTCCTGGATGAGCGCACGGACCTGCTCCAGCTCGCCGGCCGTCGGGGCCTTGAGCTCAACGCTCTCGTGGTTCACGCGGGCATCGAGCGTGCCGTACTGGTCAAAGACGTAGGCCACGCCACCCGTCATACCGGCGGCGAAGTTCTGCCCGACCTCGCCCAGGATAAGCGCCAGACCGCCCGTCATGTACTCGCAGCCATGGTTGCCGCAGCCCTCGACCACCACGGTGGCACCGGAGTTGCGTACGCCAAAGCGCTGGCCGGCCAGGCCGTTGATGAAGCCACGGCCGCTCGTGGCGCCAAAGAACGCAACGTTGCCCACGATGATGTTTTCGTCGAACTTATAGGTCGCATGCGGGTTGGGGCGCACCGACACCTCGCCGCCCGAAAGGCCCTTGCCAAAGTAGTCGTTGGCGTCGCCGCACACGTTGAGCGTAATGCCGCGCGGCAGGAAGGCGCCAAAGCTCTGACCAGCCGATCCATCGCAATCGATGGTGATGGAGCCGGCGGGCAGGCCCTCGGGATGTGCCTTGGTCACCGCGTTACCCAGGATGGTGCCCACGCAGCGGTTGACGTTGGCGATATCGGCGCGGAAGCGAATCGGACGCAGATGTGCGCGGGCGTCGGCCGTGTAGGGCACGAACAGCGTGGAGTCGAGCGTCTTGTCGAGCTCGCTGTCCGCGGCCATCTGCGGCAGGAAGTGACGACCGTCGGCACCCGGGATATGGGCACCGAACTCGCAGGTCGCGCTCGCCAGCACGGGCGTCAGATCGAGCAGGTTAGCCTTGCGGTTGCCCGGGATCTCGATCTGGCGCAAGCACTCGGGATGGCCGACCATCTCGTCGACGGTGCGGAAGCCCAGGCTCGCCATGACCTCGCGCAGTTGCTCGGCAACAAAGAGCATAAAGTGCTCGACGTGCTCGGGCTTGCCGCGGAAGCCGCGACGCAGGCGGCAGTTTTGCGTGGCGATGCCGGCGGGGCAGGTATCCTGCTGGCAGTCGCGCTGCATGAGGCAGCCCATCGAGATGAGCGGCATGGTCGCAAAGCCAAACTCCTCGGCGCCCAGCAGGCAGGCAACGGCGACATCGGTACCGTCCATGAGCTTGCCGTCGGCCTCGAGCACCACGCGCGAGCGCAGGCCGTTTTGCAGCAGCGTCTGTTGAGCCTCGGCAAGACCAAGCTCCAGCGGCAGACCGGCGTGCCAGATCGAATCGCGAGCAGCGGCACCCGAGCCGCCATTGTGGCCGCTGATCAAGATCTTGTCGGCAGCGCCCTTGGCCACACCGGTGGCGATGGTGCCGACGCCCGCCTCGCTGACCAGCTTGACCGACACGCGTGCGCCGGGGTTGGCGTTCTTAAGGTCAAAGATGAGCTCGGCCAGGTCCTCGATGGAGTAGATGTCGTGATGCGGCGGAGGCGAGATCAGGCCGATGCCGGGCGTGGACTGACGGACCTCGGCAATCCAGGGGTAGACCTTCTTGCCGGGCAGGTGACCGCCCTCGCCGGGCTTGGCGCCCTGGGCCATCTTGATCTGGATCTCGAAGGCGCTGCACAGGTAGCGGCTCGTCACGCCAAAGCGCGCGCTTGCCACCTGCTTGATCGCGGAGTTCTTGGAGTCACCGTTAGCCAGCGGGGTCTCGCGACGCGGGTCCTCGCCGCCCTCGCCCGAGTTGGAGCGTCCGTGCAGGCGATTCATGGCGATGGCCATGCACTCGTGCGCCTCTTTGCTGATGGAGCCGTACGACATGGCGCCGGTGTTAAAGCGGCGGACGATGTTGAGCGCGGGCTCCACCTCGTCGAGCGAAACCGGCGTGCGGCCGCTGGCATTAAAGTCGAGCAAGTCGCGCAGGCGCACGGCACGGCCGGTGCGGTGCAGACGGGCGCTGTACTCCTTAAAGGTGTCATAGCTGTCCTCACGGCAGGCGGTCTGGAGCAGGTAGACGGCCTGAGGGTCGATCAGGTGATCCTCGCCGCCGAGCGGGCGCCACTTGGTCAAACCCAGCGTGGGCAGCTGATCGGGAGCCGGGCTCTTAAGGATAGCGAGCGCGGCGTCGTAGCGCTCGTTTTGCTCGCGCTCAACGTCCTCGACACCCATACCGCCCACACGGCTCACCGTGCCGGCGAAGTACGCGTTGACGAACTCCGGCGTAAAGCCCACGGCCTCGAAGATCTGCGCCGAATGGTAGCTCTGCACCGTGGAGATGCCCATCTTGGACATGATGGAAACGATGCCGGCAGTCGCGGCCTTGTTGTAGTTGGCGATACCCTGCTCGGCCGTCACGTCCAGGTCGCCGCGTGCCGCCAGATCGCGGATGCACGCATGTGCGTTGTACGGATAGATGCCGCTTGCGGAGTAGCCCACCAGTGCCGCAAAGTCGTGCGGGGACATGGCGTCACCGCACTCCACCACGATGTCGGCAAAGGTACGCACGCCGGCGCGGATCAGGTGGTTGTGCACGCAGCCCACGGCGAGCAGCGACGGCACGGGCACCTCGCCCGCAGCGGCACGATCGCTCAACACCACGATGTTCACGCCGTCGCGGACCGCAGCCTCAACGTCCTCTGCAAGCTGCTTGAGCGCAGCCTGCAGCGCGCCCTCGCCGGCATCGCGGCGGTACACGGCACGGAAACGGCGGGTCTTAAAGCCCACGCGGTCAATCGCGCAGACGCGGTCGAACTCCTCCTCGCTCAGCAACGGGCGCTCCAAGCGAACCAGCTGACAGGCCGTACGGGAGTCCTCGAGCAGGTTGCCGTGGTTGCCCAGGTAGAGCGTGGTCGAGGTGACCATATGCTCGCGAAGGGCATCGATCGGCGGGTTCGTGACCTGGGCGAACAGCTGATAGAAGTAATCGAAGAACGAACGCGTCTTTTTGGACAGGCAGGCCAGCGGCGCATCGATGCCCATCGAGGCGAGTGGTGCCTTGCCCTGCTGGGCCATGGGACGCACGACCTCGTCAACATCATCCCAGTGGTAGCCGAGCTTGGCCATGCGCACAGCGGCGGGCACCTCGGCATCCTCGGCGGACGCGGGCGCGGCGGGCTCATCGAGCGCGTCGACGGTCAGCGTCTCCTCGGCAATCCAATCACGGTAGGGCTTTTCCTTGGCATAGCGGGCGCGCAGCTCGTCGTTGTAGATCACGCGGCCGCGGGCAAAATCGACCTCGAGCATCTGGCCCGGTCCCAGGCAACCGCTCGTCAGGATGTTCTCGGGGCGCACCTCGATGGTGCCCACCTCGCTCGCCAGCATAAAGCGGCCGTCGCGCGTCACATAGTAGCGAGCCGGGCGCAGGCCGTTACGGTCAAGGGCGGCACCCAGGGTACGACCATCGGTAAAGGCGATAGCGGCAGGACCGTCCCACGGCTCCATGAGCATGGACTGGTAGGCGTCGTAGGCGCGGCGCTCCTCACTCAAGCTATCGTTGTGGTCCCACGGCTCGGGCAGCAACATGGACGCGGCACGCGTGAGCGGGCGACCGTTCATGACCAAGAATTCGAGCACGTTGTCCAGAATCGCGGAGTCGGAACCCTCGCGGTTGATGATGGGCATCACGCGCTCAAGATCGTGCTGCAGCACGGGGCTGTACAGGTTGGGTTCGCGGGCGCGAATCCAGTTGACGTTGCCCTTGAGGGTGTTGATCTCGCCGTTATGGATGATAAAGCGGTTGGGGTGCGCGCGCTCCCAGCTGGGCGTGGTGTTGGTGGAGTAGCGCGAGTGGACGAGCGCCACGGCCGTCTTGACGGCGGCGTCGTTGAGGTCGATGAAGAAGCGGCGCATCTGCGTGGCCACAAGCATGCCCTTGTACACGATGGTGCGCGAGCTCATGGAGCATACATAGAAGATCTTGTCGCGCAGGGCAAACTCGGCATCGGCCTTCTTCTCGATAGTGCGACGGCACACGTACAGGCGGCGCTCGAAGGCGTCACCCGCCGGCGTATCGTCGGGGCGGCCCAGAAAGGCTTGCAGAATGGTGGGCATGCAGGCGCGGGCCGTCTCGCCCAGGTCGTGCGGGTCGACCGGCACCTCGCGCCAAAAGAGCAGCGGTACGCCGGCCTCGGCACAGCCTTCCTCAAACACGCGGCGGGCATCCTCTACGCCCTTGTCGTCCTGCGGAAAGAACAGCATGGCCACGCCATAGTCGCCCTCTGCCGGCAGAATCTGACCGCACTTTTGAGCCTCTTTGCGAAAAAAGTGATGCGGAACCTGGAACAGGATACCGGCACCGTCGCCGGTGTTCTTCTCGAGTCCCGTGCCGCCGCGGTGCTCCAAGTTGACCAGAATGGACAGCGCGTCGTCCAGGATCTGGTGATGGCGCTCACCGTTGATATCGGCAAGCGCGCCGATGCCACATGCATCGTGGTCGAATTCGGGGCGATAAAGGCCCTGCTGCTGAGCGGAATCTGCCTGCATCGCGATCCTCCCCTAGATATTTAGACAGTCAGTTGAATAGGCATACTAGAAGCATCGCCGGCCCGTTGTGTTTCCCGCCCGTTTCGAAACAATCGCGTAACGCACGCCGGCCATCAGCGTCTTGCTATCAAACGTGTACGTCAGCCTCCAAACACGTCGAAATTTGACATCTTTGGAGGCTGACGTACACCTTTTGGTGCAGGGGGCAGGTCATATGCACCACCTTGGCGCAAAGCAACCCGCCCCTTTCACCATCCCATTCAAATACAACAATTTTGTTAGTCTTAGTTAACTTTTTGGCCTAAAACGGGTATTCTTTGCGGCGTCAAGCAAACGGCACGCACACCGTGCCAGATCAAGGAGGCCCCTATGGCGCACCAAGCAGACCAGCAGACGATGCAACTCGTCCTTATCCGTCACGGAGAGTCCGAGTGGAACAAGCTCAACCTGTTCACCGGCTGGACCGATGTCGAACTCACCGACACGGGCCGCGAAGAAGCCGCAGCAGGCGGTCGAGCCCTCAAAGAAGCGGGCTTCGACTTCGACGTCTGCTACACCTCGCGCCTCAAGCGCGCGATCCACACCCTCGACATCGTGCTCGGCCAAATGGATCGCGAGTGGTTGCCCGTCATCAAATCCTGGAAGCTCAACGAGCGCCACTACGGCGCGTTGCAGGGTCTCAACTAGGCCGATGCCGCGGCAGAGCACGGCGACGAGCAGGTGCTCATCTGGCGCCGCTCCTTCGATATCTGCCCGCCGGCACTCGAGCCGAACGACGCGCGCGATCCCCACACCCAGGAGCAATACCGCGACGTCGCACCCAATCAGCTGCCCTATACCGAGTGCCTCAAGGACACGATCGCCCGCGCCTGGCCTTATTTCGAAGACGAGATTCGCCCCCAGATGCTCGCCGGCAAGCGCATACTCATCGCCGCACACGGCAACTCCCTGCGCTCACTCGTCATGAAGCTCGAGCACCTCACGCCCGAGGAGATCCTCAAGGTCAACATCCCCACCGGCGTGCCGCTCGTCTACACCTTCGATACCGATTTCAATGTCCTCGACAAGCGCTACATCGGCGACCCGGCGACCATCGCCGCCAAGATCGACGCCGTGGCCAATCAGGGCAAAGCGCACAAGTAGCCCCAACCCAAATCCGACGCGTGGCGCCGCACGACCCAGATGCGACGTCACGCCACCCATACGCAGGAGCGCACCATGCTCAACCATCTCAAACAACACTTTGGCTCCCGGCGCACCGGTGGTCACGGAGGCCTAGACATTGCGCGGCATATCGGCCCCGGGCTGCTTGTGACCGTCGGCTTTATCGACCCGGGCAACTGGGCCTCCAATATGGCCGCGGGCTCGCAGTTTGGCTATGCGCTGCTGTGGATCGTCACGCTGTCCACGATTATGCTCATCGTGCTGCAGCACAACGCGGCACACCTGGGTATCGCCACGGGCGCCTGCCTTGCCGAGGCCACGACACGTTACCTCCCCCGCTTCGTTGGACGCACGGTACTCGCCAGTGCCTATCTCGCGACTGTCGCCACCGCCATGGCCGAAGTCCTGGGTGGCGCGATTGCCCTTCAAATGCTCTTTGGGCTGCCCGTGCGCGCGGGCTGCGTCATCGTGGCGGCAGTATCGATGGCGATGCTCATGACGAACTCCTACAAGCATGCCGAACGCTGGATCATCGCCTTCGTAGGCGTGGTAGGACTCTCGTTTTTGGCCGAGCTTGCACTAGTCAAGGTCGACTGGCCGCAAACCGCCGCAAGCTGGATCACGCCTAGTATGCCCACTGGCTCTGCCGCGATTATCGTGAGCGTCCTGGGTGCGGTCGTTATGCCACACAACCTTTTTCTGCACTCCGAGGTCATCCAATCCATGCACTTCGAAGGCCAAGGCGAGCAGGTTATCGAAGAGCGTCTGCGCTACGAGCTCTTCGACACGCTCTTTTCGATGGGCGTGGGCTGGGCAATCAACTCGGCCATGGTCATCCTGGCCGCAACGACCTTCTTTGCGCACGGCATGGTCGTAGACGACCTCGCCGTCGCAGCGGCCACGCTCTCCCCCATTCTGGGCCCGGCAAGCTCGGCCATCTTTGCCGTGGCGCTGCTGTTTGCGGGCCTCTCGAGTAGTGTGACGGCGGGTATGGCGGCGGGCACCATCACCGCGGGCATGTTCGACGAGGAATACGACATACACGACCGACATTCCTCGATCGGGGTGGCGGCCTGTTTCGTCGGCGCAGTGGCGGCGTGCTTGGTCGTCCCGAATCCTTTTGAGGGTCTCATTTGGAGTCAGGCACTGCTGTCGCTTCAGCTGCCGATTACGGTCTTTGTGCTCATACGACTCACCAGTTCGCCCCGCGTCATGGGTAAATACGCCAACTCGCGCCCGCTCAACGCGCTGCTCGTAGGGATCGGTGTCATCGTGACGTTTCTCGATGTCGTGTTGTTGACAGGGATGTAATGGGGCGGGACACCTACCCAGGCAAATGTCTCGATCTGTAACAGGAAGACCCGCTTTTGATGTCTAGATGTTACAGATCGAGATCATTCCGAGGGATAGCTCCGTTTGTCTCAATCTGTAACACGTGGACCCAATTTCCACCGTTAGATGTTACAGATTGAGATCTTCTTCCGGACGGTTTTGGTTTGTCTCGATCTGTAACAGGAAGACCCGTTTTGAGCCGTTAGACGTTACAGATTAAGACAAAAGGTCGGCCGGACTCACAACAGACAGGATCGGCCAACAGCAACCGTGATCCCTTGGGGGCGGAGAAAAAGGGTCCCGGCCGGGATATCCGACCGGGACCCTTGGACAGAGCTATATGTTGCCGTGAGCCGAGTGCCGACGAGCTACTCCTCGACGAGCTCAAACTGATCGGGACCGACGCCGCAGACCGGGCACACGTAGTCCTCGGGCAGCTCGGGCGTATCGACCTCAACCTCGTAACCGCAAACGGTGCACACGAACTTATACGTCTTCTTCTCCTCAGCCATGATGTTCTCCTCTCGAACGCGACTGGTGATGTACTTCATTTATCAGTATAGATTCTGTCTCTTATACACATCTCCGAGCCCACGAGACGGACTCCTATC
>CABRIB010000015.1 GCA_902470915.1 uncultured Collinsella sp.
GATAGGAGTCCGTCTCGTGGGCTCGGAGATGTGTATAAGAGACAGGTATGGGGTCGATCTGGCTCTGACGGGGCACGGGGCCGATATCTGCCGAGCGGCGCTGGGCACGATCGATGCCGACGATCCGGCTCCAGAGCCAACGCCTGCCGAAGCGCTTGGCGTATATCTGGCAGCGGTCAGCGTGTCCAATACAAAGCTCGCTCGCTATATGGCATCGGTCATCGAGCGCGGGGGCGAACGGGCGGCCTGCGAAATAGACCCTGTTTCATGGAAGGTGGCCCAGACGCTGACGGCTGTTTGCTATGGGGACAACGGGCTTGGGCTTCCTACGAATCTGGCCGTGCCAGAAATCGAGACATCCCATACCGCACTCGATATGTTGTCTGCGCATATCGAGGTCAAGCGGTGCCTGACCGAGCGGGGAGATGACGGCGGCGTTCTACAGCAGCTCAAAACGAGCAAGGCCTACGACTGCGAGCTCGACATCGCGGGGATTGTTATACGGGCCGATAGTATGCTGGTGGAGCTCTTTGACGGGTCGTTTGCGGGAACCGACGAGCGCGACGACGAGATGACGGTGGTGCGGGAGGCGCTTGACGTACGTGGGCTTAAGGCGATGGCTATCTGGGTGCGCATGGTGTTGGCGGCACGGCGGCTCCTTTCTGGCTTGCCGGTAACCGACGACGCGGCGTTCAACGAACTCGATCGTTTTGCCGTACGCATGCGCGACAACCAGATTCAGCTGTTTGGCCTGTTGCTAGAAGGCTGGCAGTCGCTGGCAGAGGGACGGCCGGTTAATGCAAAGTTCCGTGCGGTCCAAGTGCTCAAACTTGCCGAGGAGTCGATTGCGTACATGCGCGATAACGCATTGCTGCTGGAGCGCGCGGCATATCTGCGTAACACCTCGATGGTTTCGGTACGCGAGGAAGCGGAGCTACTCGATATAAGCCAGACGCAGGTTGGTGGAGCGGAGGCCTGGATGGTGGCGCTGCATTTGGCCTGTGCGGGCCGAGACAGCGACCTTGCGGCCTGGATGTCCATGAATCGCGCGGGGATTCTAGAGCCATCGTATCGGCTCTTTGCGCGCCTTGCCATGCATTGTCTGGGCGAGCCGGCGGGCAGGATACGTAAGAAGCTTCCCGTGCGCGAGCTGTCGCGGTACTCGCTGCGCGACGATTTGGAAGGGGAGGGCGAGCGCCTGTTCCAGGCCGGCGAGGTTGAAGCCGTTGATACCATCGACCATATCGAGATTCGCATGTTTGGTGCGTTTCGCGCCGAGCGCGACGGGTTTCCCATCACGGACAAAATGTGGCGCCGCAAGAAGGCGGCGACACTTGCCGAGCGGCTTGCGCTGGGCATGGATGCGCTCGTCGATCGTGAGACGCTGGCCATGGAGCTGTGGCCCCATGCCGAGTTCAATAGCGCCCGCAACAACCTGTACTCGACGATATCGCGCTTGCGGTCGGCTTTGGGGCCGACGCCGGATGGCAAGTCATGCGTGCTCATCCAAAATGAATGCATTGGACTCAACGGCGACTACGTCAAGACCGATGTACGGCTGTTTGACCAGATAAGCCGCGAGGTTTTGGGAAATCGCACGGGTGCGCGCGGGCCCCATCTGGTCGAGTTGTGCCTTAAGATTGAACAGCTTTATGCCGGACCGTTGTATGTTCCCAATGGCTGTAATCCCACCTACTTTTTGCGCATGCGGCGCATTATGCAGTCAAAGTACATCGATTGCATGATTAAGGGAGCAAATGCCGCTCTAGAAGAAAACGATCTGCAGTCGGCGATTTGGCTGGCGGAGTCGGGGCTTCGACAGGAAACGGCGCGTGAGGATATGGTGCGCTGCGCCATGCGCGTCTACAGTGCGGCGGGGCGACGGCGCGATATCGTCGAGCTGTACAGCGGGCATATGCACCACCTGAGGGAGCAGGTCAATGGCGTGCCCGAGCCCGAGACGCGGCGCCTATACGAGCGCTTGGTGGAGGGGCGGCTCAATCGCGTGCTGGTCGAACGATAAAAAACGGGCGCCCGAAGTACTTGGGCACCCGTAAGCTTGCTATGTGTTGGCTCGCCGGATCATTGGCTCCTAGACGAGTTTGATCTTCTCGATGTCCTTGCGCGAGGACTCGCGATACAGCGAGAACTTGCGGCCGATGACCTGGACGACCTCGGCGTGGCAACGCTCGGCGAGCTCCTCGGCGGCTTCGCGGGCGGAAAGGCTGGAGCCATCGAGCACGGAGCACTTAACGAGCTCGTGCTTCTCCAGGTAGGCGACCGTCTGCTCGACGGTGCCCTCGTTGACGTCGGACTTGCCGATGATGATGGCGGGGTTGAGGTGATGGGCCATGCTGCGAAGCTGCTTGACCTGTGCTCCTGTCAGTGCCATGGGTTCTCGCTTTCTATGTATGGGGCGCCCCGCGACGGAGCCTTAATCTACGTGAGCTGTCCCACGATAGCGCAGGAACGGCGCGGTGTGGAGCGCGTTTTCCCAGTTCAAAAAGAATGCGGATGCCGAGTGAGTGCGCGGTGCGGGCTGCGAACAGGCTATGAACTGGGCGCAGAGACCGGCTTCCATGCAATAAACGCCCAACGAACCTTGCGGACATGATCGAGCATATAGCGCCCCTGCGGCACGCCCTTGGAGCCCGGCTCACCGGCATGGGGGTTCTCAATCATGTGTTGAGCGATGTAGTCGCGCAGACGGTCGACCTTATCCTCGTTGCCATGCTCAAGCATGCGGGAAAAGTTCGCCACGCCCGCTTCAAGGCTGTCGAAGGTATCGCGACGAGGCGATTCAAAGTACGTAACCTGCGGCAGCGCACCCATCTGAATAAGGATGTTAAAGGCATACACAAAACCATTACTGCAGGTAACCGAGGCACCGATAGCGTTCATCAAGTGCAGGTCATAGCGCGGGCTGGAGTTGGCGACCATCGTGACAGCACAACGCCGACGAGCCGTTCGATCAAGCTTGACAAGTGCGCCTTTTAGGTTGGTCGTGGTGACAGAGCGACTGGCAAAGGCAACATCTACCGCTTTCGCGACCGGTCCAACCAAATCCCAATCATCATCCCAAGCAAGCTCAAGCGGCGTAATAAGATCCTCGAGCCCGTAATACTCAATGCCGGCATCAAGCGTGCCCAGCATGGCGGGGGAGAAATCAGCCGCAATCACCGGATGCCCAGCCTGAGCAAGCGGAATAGCAATCGACCCAGCCCCACACCCCATATCCAGCACGGACTCGCCGGGCTCAAGCGCCAACAACTTTATAAAATCCCGGGCATAAGGAGCAGTCTCAAGCGGCCGAAAATGCCGAGCCCGCTTATCCCACTCAAAAGAATCATCAGCCCGATGCCGACCAGCTTGCAGGCGCATCCATTCGCCATTCCAATCCGCAGAAAGCAGCTCAGAACGAGTATCCCCATCAACCACGGGCCAACCTCCTAGCAACAAAAAAGCGACTCCCCCAAAAGAAGAGCCACAACCAGCATATATCAGAAAAGAACCGTTCCAACGCCAAACCGCCCTCACAACCAAGGCGGGCAGGAGCGAAGCGACTGCCATACGGGATAGAACCCAACTGAGGTCCCGTTGTGCGGGAGCCCCGGGGAGGGCAAATATATAAGGTCGATCGCGAGTTCCGCACGAGCCGGAGAGCACTTAATGTGCTCTCCGTGCGAGTCAGGACTGTCCGAGCAGGCGACCTTATATATTTGCCCTCCCCGGGGCTCCTCGCCAGTCCCCTCAGCTAGTTCTTGAGCGAGTTCAACGGCGCCGGGAAGCGTCCACCGCGGTGGGCAAGCACGGTGCCGGCGTTGGGGTTCACCGGCATGATGGGCGCACGGCCGAACAGGCCGCCGTACTCGACGCAGTCGCCCACGCCCTTGCCAATGGCGGGAATCACGCGGACGGCCGTGGTCTTGTTGTTGATGACGCCGATGGCCATCTCGTCGGCGATGATGCCGGCGATGGTCTCGACCGGGGTGTCGCCGGGGATGGCGATCATGTCCAGGCCGACGGAGCACACACAGGTCATGGCCTCGAGCTTCTCGAGCGAAAGCGCGCCGGCTTCGACGGCGGCGATCATGCCGGCGTCCTCGGACACGGGGATAAAGGCGCCGGAGAGACCGCCCACGCTGGAGCTGGCCATGACGCCGCCCTTCTTGACGGCATCGTTGAGCATGGCGAGCGCACAGGTCGTGCCCGGGCCACCGCAGGTGCCCACGCCGATAATCTCGAGGATGCGCGCGACGGAGTCGCCGATGGCGGGTGTGGGAGCCAGCGACAGGTCGACAATGCCTTTCTCGACACCCAGACGGCGGGCTGCCTCACGGCTCATGAGCTCGCCGGCACGGGTGATCTTAAAGGCGGTCTGCTTAATCTTCTCGGCGACCTCCATCATCGATGCGGAATCGGGCAGCGTCTCCAGGGCTGCGGCCATAACGCCGGGGCCCGAGACGCCTACGTTGATGACGGCGTCGGCCTCGCCACCGCCGTGGACGGCGCCCGCCATAAACGGGGAGTCCTCGACCATATTGGCAAAGCAGACAAACTTGGACGCGCCAACGGAATCCTGGTCGGCCGTGAGTTTAGCGGCATCGATGATGGTCTGGGCGGCCATAAGCACGGCGTCCATGTTGATACCGGCGCGCAGGCTGGCGACGTTGACGCTGGAGCAGACGCGGCTCGTGGTGGCGAGCGCCTGGGGGATGGACTGGATGACGCGGCGGTCGGCGTCGCCGATGCCCTTCTGGACGAGCGCGGAGAAGCCGCCCAGGTAGTCGATGCCGAGCGTCTCGGCCGCGCGGTCGAGGGCATGCGCGATGGGGGTGAGGTCCTCATCCTTGCAGCACGCGGCGATCTGCGCCACCGGGGTGACGGAAACGCGCTTGTTGACGATGGGGATACCGTACTCGCGCTCGAGGTTCTCGGCGGTCTCGACCAGATGCTCAGCCGTGTGCGTCACGTGGTCGTAGATCTTCGTGCACATGCGGTCGAGGTTCTCGTCACCGCAACCCATGAGCGAAACACCCATGGTGATGGTCCTGATGTCGAGGTTCTGTTCCTCAACCATGCCGCGGGTTTCCGCGATTTCTGCGGGCGTGATCGCCATCCTTGCGCTCCTATCTGCCAAAACGAGCATAATCTTATCTATTCTAACGTGCCGCACGTGCCAAGTGGCGCATGCGGCACGTTTTGGTGCTCGGTTGTTTCCGTTGTGTTACTGCCCAAAGACCTCTTCGGCGATGCGCGCGCTCTCGGCGGCGTCCTTGGCGTAGTAGTCCGCGCCGATCTGCTTGGCGTATTCGGGGGTGAGTACGGCGCCGCCTACGATGATCTTGACGCCCGGCACCTCGGAATGAAGCAGCTTGATGGTCTCCTCCATGGCGACGACCGTGGTAGTCATAAGCGCCGAGAGGCCGACGAGTTTGATATCGCGCTCCTTGACGGTCTTGAGTACCTCCTGCGGATCGACGTCGCGGCCCAGGTCAAAGACGGTGTAGCCGTAGTTGTCGAGCAGCATTTTGACGATGTTCTTGCCAATATCGTGGATGTCGCCCTTGACGGTGGCCACGCAGATCTTGCCCTTGTCGGCGATCTCGCCGGCGGGCATCAGGCGCTTGATGGTGTCGAAGCCCACGCGCGCGGCCTCGGCCGAGGCCATGAGCTGCGGCAGGAAGAACTTGCCCCGGTCAAAGAGGACGCCAACCTCGTCGAGGGCGGGGATAAAGTGATTGTTGATGAGGTCCATGGCGTCGTGGTCTGCCAGCAGACGCTCGGTCTCGGCAGCGATCTCGCCTTTGCGGCCCGAGACGACCATGCGACGAATCGGGTCGTCGTTGCCGTCGGTGCCGGCGGTGCCAGCAGCGGGCACGGCATCACTCGATGCGACCTGAGCTGCTGCCGGGTTTGCGGCGATCTTATACGGATCGGTCCAGCCGGCGTAGCGCTCGATGTATCCGGTCGAGCCCTCGTCCTCAACGCTCAGGACGCGATAGCTGTAGACGGTGTCCATAAAGCGCTTGGAACCCGGGTTCATGATGGGGGCGTCCAGGCCCGCGCCAAAGGCGGCGGCCAAAAAGACCGAACCCAGCAGCGGACGGGCAGGCAGGCCAAAGCTGATGTTCGACACGCCGAGCGCGCATTTGACGCCCAGACGCTCCTTGCACAGGGACATGGCGCGCAGGATCTGCTCGGCCTGGCGTTGATTAGTCGAGGCGGTCATGACCAGGCAGTCGATGAGGATGCGGTCCGGTCCGATGCCGTAGCGGGCAGCCTCGGCCACGATGCGCTCGGCGATGGCGAAGCGAGCCTCGGCGGTATCGGGGATGCCGCCTTCGTCGAGCGTAAGGCCGACAACGTTGGTGCCGTAGTGGGCGACCAGCGGAAAGATCTCATCCATGATCTGCTGCTTGCCATTGACCGAGTTGATGATGGGCTTGCCGGCGTAGCGGCGCACGGCGGCCTCGACGGCTGCGGGGTCGGTGGAGTCGATCTGCAGCGGCAGCAGCGTGGAGCCCTGGAGCTGTTCGGTCGCCTGTTGGATGATCTTGACTTCGTCGATCTCGGGCAGGCCCACGTTGACGTCCAGGATGTCGGCGCCCTGTTCCTGCTGGCTGATGCCCTGGCTCACGACGTAGTCCAGGTCGCCGTCGCGCAGGGCCTGCTGCAGGCGCTTTTTGCCGGTGGGGTTAATGCGCTCGCCGATGACAGCGATCTTGTGGCCGTCGCAGGGAAGGTCCACGACCGTTTGGGCGCTCGTGACCGACATACTGGGCTTGCGGTGGCGCGGGCTGGGCGTGTGGTTATCGATAAGCGTGCGCAAGGCCGCCATGTGCGCCGGCGTGGTGCCGCAGCAACCGCCCACGACGCTCACACCGTCGGCGATCATGCCGGCGACGGCCTCGGCGTATTCGGGGGCTTGGATATCAAAGATGGTGTTGCCGTCGTCGTCCACATGGGGGAGCCCTGCATTGGCCTGCACCATAACGGGCTTGTCGGTAACGGTGAGCATACGTGCGGCGAGTCCCCGGAGCTCGGCCGGTCCTTGGCTGCAGTTGATGCCCAAAACGTCGGCGCCGATGGCATCGAGCGTGATGGCGGCGACCTCGGGACTCGTTCCCAGGAAGGTGCGGCCGTCTTCCTCGAAGGTCATGGTGGCAAAGACGGGCAGGTCGGAGTTCTCGCGGCAGGCGAGGACCGCCGCCTTGATCTCGGCCAGGTCGGTCATAGTCTCGATAATAAAGAGGTCCACGCCCGCGGCGACGCCTGCGCGCACTTCCTCGGCAAAGAGGTCGTAGGCCTCGTCAAAGCTGAGGGTACCCAAGGGGCGAAGCAGCGCACCGATGGGGCCGATATCGCCGGCGACGTAGCGGGCACCAGCCGCGCGGGCGCAGGCGACAGCGGCGGCAAAGACATCTGCCACGGTGGCGGCGCCGTCGAGCTTGTGGGCATTGGCGCCAAAGGTGTTGGCGGTGATCACGTCGCAGCCGGCCTCGACGTACTGGCGCTGAATGTCGGTAATGACCTGGGGCTCCTCAAAGTTGAGCAGCTCGGGCAGGGCGCCCGCCTTCATGCCAGCGGCCTGCAACATGGTGCCCATGCCGCCGTCGAACAGCAGGTGCCCCGTGCCCTCTATGGCCGCACGCAGGCGATCGTCCTTAATGCGCAGATCGTCGATCGTGCGCGTCTTGTACGTGGCACCGTTGCGACGTGCGGCATCAATGGGTGCCGCCAATGCAGTGCCGTCAGAATCATGAGTGATAAGCGGAGTAAACATCGGGGGCTCCTAATGGCTGGAATAGCAGGTGGTGTGGGCGGCGCGGAAGCGGCAGTTCTCGCGCATGCGGCAGATATTGCAGGTGGGGCGGCTCTGGGCGTCGTGGACCTCGCCGTCAAACAGACCGATCACCGCGGTCACGCTTTTGGTGGGCATGAGTAGGCTGGTGGGGGTGACGGTCAGGCCGATGAGCCGCGTGGCGTTGAGCGCATTGACGATCGAGCGCTGGGCCGAGAGCGGGCAGTCGCCATAGCCGGGACTAAAGCGCCAGTTGCCGGCGAGCCCATGAACGGCGGCGTCCGTCTTGACCTGCTGGTCCATTTGCTCAACGGCGGCTTCCACGTAAGCGGAGCACGCGGCGTCGAGCACGGCGCCCTCCAGGGGATGTTGGGCTCCCGTGGTGCGCAGGCGACGCTCGGCGTCCATGCCGAGGGTGCATGCCATGAGCGCGGCAAAGCGGGCATCTTTGAGATGTCGATAGATATCGCGACCTCGCAGCTCAACGTTGGTGCCAACCAGACGGATGCTGGGCTCGCCCTGCTCGTCAACGCCCGTGGCATCGACGGCAAACACGCGTCGCACGCCACGGGGCTCAATGTCCAGTTCCAGACGTTCAACGACAAGCTCAATACGTCGTGATAGTTCGGGCTCAATCTGCTGGCCGCCGTAACCCAGATACCGCAGCATCTCGGCACGGTCGACACGGGGATGGTGCGCAGCATCGACACGGTAAAGCGCCGGCGACGCAAGGTCGGCCGGCACTTCGATAGCGGTTGTATCGATGTGCGGTTTTTCCATTACCCCAGGCGCTCCATAATGGTCGCGGCGATCGCAGGACGGTTCATAGTGTACAGGTGCAGGCCGTCGGCGCCGTGCTCCTTGAGGTCGCAAAGCTGGCGGGCTGCATAATCTACACCAGCTGCCTGTAGGCTCTCGGGGTCATTCTCGTACTTGGCGAGAATCTTGATGACGGGGGAGGGCAGCGACGCGCCGCACATAAAGACCATGCGGCTGATCTGCGACTTGCCCATAAACGGCATGATGCCCGCGGTAATGGGCACGGTGATGCCGGCCTTGTCGGCAAGATCGCGAAAACGGTAGAAGCACTCGTTATCAAAGAAGAGCTGCGTCACAAAGAAGCTCGCGCCGGCGTCCTGTTTTTGCTTGAGGTGTTCGACCGAGAGGTTGAGATCCTCACAGGCAATGTGGCCCTCGGGGTAGGCTGCGGCGCCCACGCAAAAGCCGGCGTCGACGAGCTCGGGGATGAGGTCGCGGGCGTAGGCGTAGTCGGAGGCGGGCTTGTCGTCCTCGGTTGCGCCGGCAGGGAGATCGCCACGCAGGGCCAGGATGTTTTCCACGCCGGCGGTGCGATACTCGTCGATTTTGGCGGCGATATCGGCGTGCGAGCGGCCCACGCAGGTAAGGTGTGCCACCGAGGGTGTATCGAATTCGCTCGTAATCATATGCGCGATGGGGGCGGTGGTGGCGCCGTTGCCCGAGCCGCCGGCCGAGCAGGTGACCGAGACAAAGCTCGGCGAAAGCTTGCACAGATTGCCTGCCACTTCGCGAGCCGTGTCGAGGGTGAGCTCGCCCTTGGGCGGGAACATCTCAAACGAAATGGGCGCGGTGCCCTGGGATGCTGCCTGCTTAAAAACCTCGTCGACGCGCATATCGTGCTCCTCTAGATACGTAATAGTGTGATGTGTTGTAAGGATTCTACAGCACCACTGTGCCACGGTGGAGTTTCACTCGCTATTTGAGGATACCAATCAAAGATGCCTTGCTATCGGCTTTCTCTATAACAGAGCGGCTAATCTAGGCACGGACTATAAAGACTGGTATCTGATGCAAAATACCAGTTAATAGAGCTCCATCCCAAATTGACTACCCTTAAACCATGGGGAGAGGTCTGCTATTTATACAGTTGATTGGCTGTTGAGGGTGGCAACGCCGCCTCGATAGGGTAACCTCATTGATTGGTTTCGCGACAGCAACATAACGGTAATGTCGCGGAAACACGGCGAGTCTAAGCTATGACTCGTTCGTTAGTAATCAACACCGCTTCTCACGCGGTGCCGATACGAAGGGAGTTCCGTATGGCCGATCTTACTGACCGCTTCGGGACCATGGTGTTCTCTGAGGAAGTCATGAAGGACTACCTCCCCAAGGACATTTGGAAGCGCCTTGCTGCAACCCTCGAGGGCGGTGAGCCGCTCGACCTGGATGTGGCCAACGCCGTTGCCCATGCCATGAAGGTCTGGGCCATCTCCAAGGGCGCGACGCACTACGCGCACTGGTTCCAGCCGCTTTCGGGCATTACTTCCGAGAAGCACGACAGCTTCCTGGAGCCCAACCACGACGGCACCGCCATTACCAAGTTTACGGGCAAGAACCTCATCCAGGGCGAGCCCGATGCCTCGAGCTTCCCCAACGGCGGCCTGCGTGCTACCTTCGAGGCCCGTGGCTACACCGCTTGGGACCCCACTAGCCCCGCCTTTATCAAGGACGATGTCCTGTGCATCCCCACGGCTTTCTGCTCCTACACGGGCGAGGCCCTGGACAAGAAGACCCCGCTGCTGCGCTCCATGACCGCGCTCTCGCGTGAGTCTAAGCGCGTTTTGGCGCTGTTTGGCAAGACCCCCAAGAAGGTCGTTCCTTCCGTGGGTGACGAGCAGGAGTACTTCCTGATCAAGAAGGACGCTTACCGCAAGCGCAAGGACCTGGTCATCACCGGCCGCACCCTCTTTGGTGCTGCTCCCTGCAAGGGCCAGGAGCTCGAGGAGCACTACTTTGGCGCTATTCGCCCCACCGTCTCGGCCTATATGAAGGACCTGGACGATGAACTGTGGGCGCTCGGCATTCCCGCCAAGACCAAGCACAACGAGGTTGCTCCCTGCCAGCATGAGCTTGCCCCCGTCTATGGCGAAGTCAACGAGGCCATCGACCAGAATCTGGTCATGATGGAGAAGATGAAGCTCATCGCCTCCCGCCACGACTTGGTCTGCCTGCTGCACGAGAAGCCCTTTGAGGGCATCAACGGTTCGGGCAAGCACAACAACTGGTCGCTTGGCACCGAGTCCGAGAACCTGCTCGATCCGGGCGACACCCCGCTCGACAACCTGCAGTTCATCGTCTTCCTCACCGCGGTGATCGAGGCCGTCGATAACTATCAGGAGCTCCTGCGTGCCTCTGTTGCCTCGGCCGGCAACGACCATCGTCTGGGCGCCAACGAGGCTCCTCCGGCGATTATGTCCATCTTCCTGGGCGACCAGCTTACCGAGGTCGTCGAGAAGATCATCGATGGCAAGGCTTCCGTCCATGCCACGCGCGGCGTGCTCGACCTGGGCGCCGATACCCTGCCCAAGCTGATGCAGGACAACACCGACCGCAACCGCACCTCCCCGTTTGCCTTCACCGGCAACAAGTTCGAGTTCCGTGCCTGCGGCTCCGAGCAGAACGTCTCCGACTCCAACCTGGTGCTCGATGCCGCCGTGGCCAAGTCGCTCAAGTCCTTCGCCGACGCGCTTGAGGGTACGCCCGAGGATGAGTTCCAGGACGCCGCGCTCGAGTACTGCAAGAAGGTCCTGACCGACCACCAGCGCATCCTCTTCTCCGGCGATGGCTACTCCGACGAGTGGCCCGTCGAGGCCGAGAAGCGCGGCCTTGCCAACAACAAGACCACGGCCGACGCCCTGCCCGCCTTTGTTTCCGATAAGGCCATTGCGCTCTTTGAAGAGACGGGTGTTCTGACCAAGGCCGAGGCCCAGTGCCGCTACGATTGCAAGCTCGAGAAGTACAACAAGCTCATGAACATCGAGGCCACCACGATGGTTCGCGAGGCGCGTCGTACCTATCGCCCGGTCATTACCGCCTATGCCACCAAGGTCGCTAAGGGCCTTGAGACTATTCGTGCCGCCGGTGCTGAGGCCGCCATGCAGTGCGAGCAGAACACGCTCAACAAGCTCTGCAACGGCATCACCACCATCAACGACTCCATCAAGGCGCTTGACGCCGTGCATCAGAAGGCTGAGGCCCTCGATGGCCAGGAGCAGGCCAACGTGTACGCGCACGAGGTCGTTCCCACTATGGATGCGCTGCGTGCCGCCGTGGACGCCATGGAGGAGATCGTGGCAGCCGACTACTGGCCGGTCCCGACCTACGACGACATCCTGTTCTACGTGTAGAGCGTAACTGACATATCGTCACGGTATTGAGCCGGGGTCCGCATCATGCGGGCCCCGGCTTTTGTTTGCGAAGGGCGCTTTGAAGCCCGTTTTGCCGCCGATATGCCTAGGTATAAAGGGTTGTGGGCAAAAAACGTCAAATATGAGTACTGTCACAAGTCCTGTAGCATTATTTATTTGCAAAATATGAAGTGTTACGCAACATATGTCCAAGTACTTAGCCGATAAACGTCTGCAATTTTCCCGCCGTAGGACGCCTGACGGCTAAATCGCCTTCTGAAGGCATGAAATCGCTGTAACTAAAATGGTAACAGTACTCATATTTGCCATTTTTTGACCACAGGCCTTGCGATGATGCCGGGATCCGCACCCTGTCGGGTTCGAATCCCGGCACATGGATAGCAAAAAAGCCCGTCACCGCAAGGGTAACGGGCTTCTCGTTTCAAATGGTGCCCCCAGCGGGATGTCCGCGTGCGGCTGGCGCCGCCCGCTTTCGCCGCGTCGCTCCGCTCCTTGCGTGCTGCGCTGGAAAACGCTTGCGCGTTTCCTCAGCTCCGCACCCTGCCGGGTTCGAATCCCGGCACATGGATAGCAAAAAAGCCCGTCACCGCGAGGGCAACGGGCTTCTAGTTTCAAATGGTGCCCCCAGCGGGATTCGAACCCGCGATATCCACCTTGAAAGGGTGGCGTCCTTGGCCGCTAGACGATGGGGACAGCGGGAAAGAGTATAGCAGACTTTTTTAGCCGTTCACATATCGTTGGCAAACTGAAAAACCACCACAAAGGTGCCTGTCCTCTTTGTGGTGGTGGGGTGCTAGGGGAGGAGCTTCATGGCTGCGTCGTGGGCGGCGCGCTCGTAGGTGTCGTCGAGGGGCTTGAGCGGCAGCAGGGCTGTGGCCTGCGCGTCGCCACGGCGCTCGAGGGCGTGGGTAATGAGCCAGTCGGCGAGTTCGGGGTTCTTGGGCAGTGCCGGTCCGTGCAGGTACGTGCCGATGACGCCCTTGTAGATGAGGCCCTCAAGACCATCATCGCCGTTGTTGCCGGTGCCCGTGACGACGGACGTTCCGAGCGGCGTGGCATCGGCGTCCAAAAGCGTGCGGCCGCCATGGTTCTCGAATCCCACAAAGGGCTCGGGTGCCAGGTCGGTTTTGACGGCTACGTTGCCGATCAGGCGATCGGAGCCACGTACGGTTTCGGCGGCAATGACGCCCAGGCCCTCAATGCGATCGTCGCCCATGTAGTACGAACGGCCGAGCAGCTGATAGCTGCCACAGATGGCAAGCAGCGAGCCGCCATCCTCAACATAGGCCGCGACCTTGTCTTTTTGAGCGAGCAGCTCGTGTGCCACGGCCAGTTGGTCGCGGTCGGAGCCGCCGCCCATCATGACGATGTCGGCGTCGGTGAGATTGAGCGACTCGCCCATGCGGACCTCGTCCACGCGAACGGGGATGCCGCGCCAGGCGCAGCGACGCTCGAGGGCGATAACGTTGCCGCCGTCGCCGTAGAGGTTGAGGGCATCGGGGTACAGGTAGACGATGCGCAGCGGGCGCGAAAGCTCGACTGGCGCGATGCCGACAGGAAGAGCGCTGCCGTCGGCACGGGCTACGGCGCGCCCGGCAACAGCGTCGGCGGCAGCGCCTTTCAGCCCGTCGAGCTCCTTGACCAGCGGCGGGAAGGCCGTGTAGTTGGCGACGGCGTAGAAGGTGTCATTGGCGGCCTCGTCTGCCACAGCGCCAATTGCCTGCGCGACGTCCGAGATAATCGCGGCATCGATGCCGGCGTACTTGAGACGCACCTGCATGTCGTGCGCGCGCGTGCCTCCGGCAAAGGCGACAAGACCCGGCGTGTCGGCGATGCGCTCGAAGTCGACGTCGTAGATCCACGATACATCGTGTCCGTCGGCGTCGTTGTCGTTGAGGAAGAAAGCGCAGAGTCTGCCGCCCGCCGTCTTAATGGACTGGATCTGTCGATCGAAGCCTACGGGATTCTTAGCCAGGTTGGCCTCGACGGTGCGGCCGGCGATATCCCAGCGCCCCATACGACCACCGGCGGGCACATAGGCATCGAGCGTGGGCTGCAGAAACGCCGTATCCACGCCCAACTCGTGCGCGGCAAAGAAGGCGGCGGCAACGTTGTAGACCATGTACAGGCCGTTGTAGCGTGTGGCGATGTGTGCGGCAGCCGCGTCGGGCGCAGATCCAAAGACCAGGTCAAAGCCGTAGCCGTCGCAGCCGAGCTCCACGCCCGTCACACGGCGGACCAGTGCGGGGCGTGCCCAACCGCACGAGGGGCAATGGTAGGCGCCGAGTTGACCATACTGCACATAGTCGTACTCCAACGGGGCGTTGCACTGCGAGCAAAAGCGCGAGTCGCTAATACGGTCGGACTCGGTGTTGGTGGCGCCGTCGATGCCAAAGGCGATGCTTGCATTGGGAACGCGTGCGGCGATCGCGGCACACAGCGGGTCGTCTGCGTTGTAGATGAGCGTTGTCGTTGGAGAGAGCTCCAACGCATGGGCGATGACGTCTTGGGTATGGTCGATCTCGCCATAGCGATCCAGCTGGTCACGGAACAGGTTGAGCAGCACGAAGTACGTCGGCTTGAGCTTGGGCAGAACGCGTACGGTGTAAAGCTCATCGCACTCAAAAACGCCCACGCGCTTGCCGCCGCCGGCTCGCTTGAGGCCGCTGCGCGCCTCGAGCAGTGCACCCACCACGCCCGGCTCCATGTTGTTGCCGGCGCGGTTGCATACCACGGTGGCGCCGCTGGCGGCAACGGCGTCGGCGATGAGGTTGGAGGTGGTGGTCTTGCCATTAGTACCGGTGATCACCACGCTGCGGTCGACAAGGCCGGCGAGGTCGCTCAGCAGCTCGGGGTCGATCTTCATGGCGATGCGGCCGGGGAGTACGCCGCCCTGGCGCTTAAGGACGGAGCGCAGCCCCCAGCGGGCGATATCGCTCGAGGTGCAGGCAAGAGATGAGCGGAGATTCATGAAGCCGTTCCTAACGTGAATGACATGGTCGTGGCGTTTGCGCCGTTAAAAGCCGTAGCGGCGCGCAAACTCCTGGGCAAGCTGCGAAACGCCTTCGCAGGCATTGGCCCAGGGGGCAAAGTCGGGGGTATCCGAGATGATGCCGTCGGCTTCCCAAACCGCCTGGTGCGAGAGGTCCCAGGGGTCGCGCGGCTCGGGTCGGCAGGGAAGGTACGGCGTCTGGTACATGGGGTTCAGCAAGAAGAACGCGCCGCCCTCGCAGCGGTTGGCAAACTCACGCAGCGCGCGTGTCGCCGGGCGCATCTTGTTCGTTTTGAACAGCAAGATCGTGCGGGCGAGCAGGTACCAGGGGGAGTTCTCGAGGGTATCGGCCCCCATCTGCTCCTCGAGCTGGTGGGCCAGGGCAAAAAAGCCGTCCTCGTCTTCCAAGCGAGCGAGGGCGAGTAGCACGGTGCCTGCGGCTCGGGTGGGGTAGCCTTCCGCCTTAAGGACGCGGCGGGCGTAGTTGGCGGCAGCACGGTAGCGGGCGCTCGCCATGCACAGCTGCGAGATGGCCTCGAGCGTATGAAGCCACCCGATAAGAGCCGGCTCGCTTACGGTAAGGTCTGCTGCGGTGACACCGTCGGCCAAAACACTATTGGCCCAGTAGTGCGGAGCCTCCATATCAAACCCGGGCACGCTCTGTTGCAGGTAGTCGGCGGTGCTCGCCTCGAGCTTCATCAGGTCGCCCAGGCAGGCATCGACGGGCGTGTCCGCCAGGATGATGGCGAGCAACTGCGCATCGACGGCAAGTGCATCGACGCGGACAATCTTGAGCAGCTCGTCGCGCATGTCGTCGAACAGGCGGTTGCGCGTCTGCTCAAACTCCTCGTCGCTGCCCATGTCCTCGATGCGGCGAAGCTCGTCGAGCAGGTGGCGATGAACACCGGCATAGGACAGCAGCGCCTGGGCATGCTCGGTCTGCGCATACTTGTGAGGGTTGACGCTTACGTCGTTATGGACAAGCTCGCGTGCTGCATCGGTGAGCTCGGGGTGCGACGCCAGATAGGTGCGCTCCAGGTAGGCGGGGATGTAGACGCTCGGATCCATTAGAGGTCTCCTCCCTTAAACGGCAAACCCTGCTCGGCCGCCCGCAGTATGCGCTCATCGATTTGGGAACGCACGATATCGTTGGTGGCGACCCAGGCGGCAAAGCTGGCGTTGTCGGGAGCGCCCAGGCCCTCCTGCAGTACCGGCGTCGCCTCGGACAGCGCAAGGACAAGCTCGTCGGTGGAGCCCACGCCCACGTTGACGCGGGCATAGACGCCATCGGGAAACTCGGTTTGGAAGTAGAGTGCCTCGGCTGCGTGCGGACACGAGCGCGCAAGGATGCGCAAGTAGTGCTCGGCGCCCTCGTAGTCCAGCTCGCGCCAGGCAGCGCTCATCAGCGCGATGAGCGTCCACGGGTCCAAGTCGCGCTCTGCATCCTTGGGACGGCGGCGCAGCGGGGTATTCGCGAGGTACGGCACGGAGTGTGCGGAGCGAAAGCGCTTGAGCTCCTCGGCGGGGTATTCGAGCTTTGCCATGGCGAGCATCGCGGTGTGGCGGACACCAGCGGGGTCGTTGGGCGCAAAGTCCAGGCTGCGGTTTGCGGTTTCGAGCGACATGCGGTAGCGTCCGCTAATGAGGGCGCGCGATGCCAAGGCGGCAAGCCAGCGCAGATAGGGGCGGCGCGTAAGGTCGCCTGCGGCCTCGCGCTCGTAGGGGTCCTGCGCCGAGGCGATCTTGAGCGCCAGATCGTGCTCCACCTCGTCGCACTTGGACACCAGGTACTGCACGTATTCCTCGTTGGAGTTGGCGGTGAGTGCCGTCAGCATGCGCTGGGCATCCCAGTTGGCCGGATCGAGTGCGGCCGCCTCGCGGAGCATGTTCTCGGCAGCTGCCTCTTCCTGCTCTGCCTGGGCATCGTCGGGGATAAAGGGAATGCGGTAGTCGACGGCCTCGACCACCTTGGCAATCAGATGCCCGGCGCGGTCGCGGTCGTGCACGATGAGCGGTGCGGGGTTGCGGGTGAATTGCTCCATCAGACGCTCTACGGCGGCAGCGTCGGTGAGCGGGATATTGTCGCGGCGCAAGGCCTCAAGAACGAGGCGATGGCAATCCTCTTGAATGGGATCGAATGCCATGGGGCCTCCTTTGCTGCGGTTAGGGTTCAGATGTTTCTATATAAGGTTCTAGTTTACCCGCATGTGGCACACCGGGGGTGCCGCACTTGGACTTGCACCTTTGCACCACGAAGTCGGATGTCGCACAAATGTCGGCACCATGGACGGCCGAGTGGTATCACGGTGCCGCAAACGGTCGATTTTTGGCGGCGAACGGTGCATATTTTGGAAGGGCACCGTCCTGCCCGGGATATGTAGTCAACCTTGATAAAACGTTTGCCCAGCTTGGGAGTATGAATGCCGCACAAGGGTCTTCAGGGATAGAAAAAACGTTTCATCATTGGCGGCTTTAGGTGAATAACTGACCAACCAGAACGGTAAAATAATGTTTGTCTGAGCGTTGAGACGTTTAGACATCGCGCATTGTCATCGCCGGCAACGCGCAAAACGGTCCTAACGGAGCCAATTGGGTGCTCCGTTATATACGCAAGTCTAAGAGGGGCTTGTTTAGGAGGCACAGTATGGGACGTTTTACCAATCCTCGCGATCTGTACTTTGGTGAGGGCGCTCGCCACGAGGTGAAGAACCTCAAGGGCAAGAAGGCCATCATCGTTTCTGGCGGCAGCTCTATGCGCCGCGGCGGGTTCCTGCAGGACGTCGAGAACGACCTTAAGGAAGGCGGTTTCGAGGTCAAGCTGTTCGAGGGCGTCGAGTCCGACCCGTCCATCGAGACGGTCATGAAGGGCGCCGAGGCCATGCGCGAGTTCGAGCCCGACTGGATTATCGCCATCGGTGGCGGCTCGCCCATCGATGCCGCTAAGGCCATGTGGGTCTTCTACGAGTATCCCGAGGAGTCCTTCGATAACATCATCCAGCCGTTCAGCTTCCCCGAGCTGCGTCAGAAGGCTCATTTCTGCGCCATCTCCTCTACCTCCGGCACCGCTACCGAGGTCACCGCGTTCTCCGTCATTACCGACTACGCCAAGGGCATCAAGTACCCGCTGGCCGACTTCAACATCACCCCTGATGTCGCCATCGTCGACCCCGAGCTCACCTACACCATGCCCGCCAAGCTGTGCGCTCACACCGGCATGGATGCTCTGACCCACTGCATGGAGGCCTACGTTTCCACCTGCGCCTCTATGTTCACCGACGCCAACGCTCTGCACGGCATCCGCGAGATCGTCGAGTGGCTGCCCAAGTCCTATGCTGGCGACCATGAGGCTCGTCAGCACATGCACGAGGCTCAGTGCATCGCCGGTATCGCCTTCTCCTCGGGCCTGCTCGGCATCGTTCACTCCATGGCTCACAAGACCGGTGCTGCCTTCGAGAATGGCCACATCATCCACGGTGCCGCTAACGCCATGTACCTGGGCAAGGTCATCCAGTGGAACTCCAAGGATCCCCGTGCTGCCGAGCGTTACGCTTACGTGGCCAAGGAGATCCTGCACCTTCCCGGCGAGACCAACGAGGAGCTCATCGCTGCGCTCGTCCAGAAGATCCGCGACCTCAACGACCAGCTCAACATTCCGCAGTCCATCAAGGATTACGCGAATGGTGGCGTGAAGGTCGACGCCGAGAACCCGCAGATGGTTTCCGAGGAGGAGTTCCTCGCCAAGCTGCCCGAGATCGCCGCGAACGCCGAGCAGGACGCCTGCACGCCCGAGAACCCGCGTGAGACCAAGGCTGCCGACTTCGAGAAGATCCTCAAGGCCTGCTACTACGACACCGATATCGATTTCTAATCGACTCTTGTTATCGTAACGAGGGGCTCCGCACGTATCTGTACGGAGCCCCTTTCTTTTTTAGAGAATGGGATAGTTATGGCTGCAATTTTCAATAGCCCCAGCAAGTACATCCAGGGTCCGGACGAGCTCGCCAAGCTCGGCTCCTATGTCGAGCCGCTCGGCGCTAAGGCCCTCGTCATCGTGACGCCTTCGGGCAAGAAGCGCGTCGGTGCCAAGATCGAGGGCGGCTTTGCCGAGGCTAAGGCCGAGCTGCTATTTGAGGACTTTAACGGCGAGTGCTCCAAGGGCGAGGTCGATCGCCTGGTTGCGCTCGCTCGCGACAACGGTTGCGACATCATCGTCGGCGTCGGTGGCGGCAAGATCCTCGACACCGCCAAGGCCGTCGCCTATTACCTGGAGTCCCCGGTTATCATTTGCCCCACCATTGCTTCGACCGATGCACCGTGCTCGGCACTTTCGGTGCTCTACACCGATGACGGCCAGTTCGATAAATATCTCTTCCTTAAGGCAAACCCCAACATTGTCCTGATGGATACGACGGTTATCGCGGCGAGCCCGGTGCGCCTGACGGTTTCCGGTATGGGCGATGCGCTCGCAACCTACTTTGAGGCCCAGGCGACGCATGATGCCGACGGTGGCACTTGCGCCGGCGGCAAGGGCGGAATGGCCGGCCTGGCGCTCGCCAAGCTCTGCTACGAGACGCTTATGGCCGATGGCGTCAAGGCCAAGGTCGCACTGGAGAAGGGTGCGCTGACGCCTGCTGTCGAGCATATCATCGAGGCCAATACGCTGCTTTCGGGCATTGGCTTTGAGAGCTCGGGCCTTGCTGCTGCTCATGCCATCCACAATGGCCTGACGATGCTGCCCGAGTGCCACGGCATGTATCACGGCGAGAAGGTCGCCTTTGGCACCATCGTCCAGCTGGTACTCGAGGATGCCCCGACTGAGAAGCTCGAGGAAGTCTTGGGCTTCTGCATTGAGCTGGGCCTGCCGGTCACGATGAAGGAACTTGGCGTTGCTGAGCTTACGCGCGAGCAGGCCATGATTGTTGCCGAGGCCGCGTGCGCGCCCGATGACACCATGTGCAACATGCCGTTTGAGGTGACGCCTGAGATGGTCGCCAACGCCATCCTGGGTGCCGACGCACTGGGTCATTACTACCTTATGGATGAGTAAACTAAGGTAAGGAAGGGGCAAAGCCGACAGATGGCTTTGCCCCTTTTTGCTATGGTGCAAAGGGGTCAGGTTACTTTGCACCAATTGTTGTTGATGAAAGGGCGGATTCTCGTATGGCGCTTCCCATGGTTTATGGCGGTCCCGGACGATATGTCCAGGGGCCAGGTGAGCTCTCGCGTCAGGGCAGGTATTTGTCATGGTTGGGCTGCGCTGCCTATGTCTTGTTTGACCAGGGCACCGAGGATCGGCTGTGCAAGCAGATCGTCGATGGATTTCTGGACGAAGACCTAAGTGAGCCGTTCTTTAAGATTTATGACGGTCCGTGTACGGAAGACGCCGTTGTCGAAATGGCTAAGGAAGCCCAGGCCGAGTATTGCGACATGGTGGTGGGTATTGGCGGCGGCAAGATGCTCGATATCGCCAAGGCCGTTGCGTTTTATGCCGAGTTGCCGTTGTGCGTATGCCCCACGGCGGCTTCGATGGACGGTCCGTGCAGCGAGATTTCCGATGCCGATCTGCAGGGTGTTGCAAATGCGGTCTTTAGAAACGAGCGCAATATGGCCAACGAGCAGGCCAAGGTGACCAAACAAAAACTCGTGCAGCTCATGTGCGAGGCATAGTTTGGCGCTTGATTGATCTTGTGCAATCGAGGCGGCGATAGGCCATGGGCTATTTGCCGCAAAGATGCTCCGCGTGTAATTTGCCCGAGGCGTGGGCCGATAGCGTATCATTATCTCTTGCTTGTTTGCACTGCTCAGGGAGGGGCCGCGCATGGCGCAGGAACACGATCTGTTTGATGACATTATCGAGATCAGCAAGGGTTTCGACTTTCTTAAAAACCCGCTTGGCGGTGTGACCGATGCACTCGATCCGTCGGCGCCGCAGTGGAATCCTGCCGACTACAAGGAGCGCCCGCGCGGCAACACCATCCCGTGTCTGACCTGCAAAAACGAAAAGAGCGGCTGCACCGCGTGCATGGACGTGTGCCCGGTCAACGCTATCGAGGTCGAGGAAGACGCCATCGAGATCCTCGACTCCTGTCGCAAGTGCGGTCTGTGCGCCGCTGTCTGTCCGACCGAGGCGATCATCTCGCCGCGCCTGGCGCCCAAAAACCTGTATGACGATATCGTCTCTGCTGCTACGAGCCACGAGACCGCCTACGTCACCTGCACGCGCGCCCTCAAGCGCATGCCGCGCGAAAATGAGGTCGTTGTTGCCTGCGTGGGCGATATTACGGCAGAGACTTGGTTTTCGGTACTGGCCGACTATCCCAACGTGAGTGTGTACCTGCCGTTGGGCGTGTGCGATAAATGCCGCAACACCGGCGGTGAGGACATTCTGGGCGAGGCGATTGCGAAGGCCGAGGAGTGGTCTGGCACGGGTATGGGCCTGGAGGTCGACCCCAAGAGCCTCAAGTGCCATAAGCTTCGCGAGTACGAGCGCAAGGAGTACATGGAAAAGATTGCCCGCACCACGGGCCTGACGGTGACCAAGCTCAACCCGGCGACTGCGGCACTGGCTTCGGTGACGCAGAAGTTGAAGGCCCACCGTCACCAGATCACGCAGCTCGAGCGCACACTCAACACCATGTGCGGCACCACGACGACCAAGCGTCGCCGTTCGCTCACGCACGGGCGCCAACTGGTGCTCTCGACGCTGCAGAACCATCCCGAGCTTGCCCAGAACATGCAGGTGAGCACGCCGGAATGCGATTTTGACAAGTGCACGTCGTGCGGCGAATGCGTCAACGTGTGCCCCACGTTTGCCTGCGATTTGGTGGGAAGCGGCCGCTTTGCGTTGGAGTCCACGTATTGCCTAGGTTGTGGAGCCTGCGTCAAGGTGTGCCCCGAGCATGCGCTCAAGCTGGTCGAGCACGATGCGTCCAATCTGGTCGTTGTCGACCCCGAGGCCGAGGAAAAGGCCGCTCAGAAGGCCAAGGCCCACGAGGAGGCCGAGAAGGTCAAGGCCGAGGCAAAGGAAAAGCTCAACAAGATGCTCGACCAAGTGGAAAAGCTCGCGGACTAGCTAAACGAGCGTAAATGATGACCGGTGCGACAGGTACTGCCCCGCCGGCCAAAAAAGTTGCGGTGGAATAGTTCCTGTCTTGCCCTTAAGCTGGCCATTCTAGGAACTATTCCACCGCAACTAATAGATGGTTAGTTCATACTGCTTTGGTGGCCGGTTCGACCGGTACCGTTGCGCGTCACGGTTTCATGGAGCAAAAAGAACCCGGGAACCTGTTTGGTCTCGGTGTATTCCATAAGGATGCCGTCGGCGTTGTAGGTCTGTCCGCGTACAACGGCGAGTGCGTTAAAGTCGTCGAGATCGAGCACGCGTGCATCCTCGGGCGTGGGATGTTCAATCGTTACATCGCGTTTGCCCGTGGCAATCTGAATGCCAAGGCCTTCTTCGAGGTAACGATAGATCGAGTCGTTGACAATCTCGGGTGTCAGCCCCGGTACCTGTGAGCTTAGGTAATAGGAGTCGTCGGAGCACACGGCCCGTCCGTCTGCATAGCGGATGCGTTTGGCACGCGTGAGCTCACAGCCTTCGGGAAACCCGGTAATCTTGGAGAGCGCCTTGTTACAGACGAGGAGCTCAAAGACAGTGGTAACCGTTTTGAGCTCAAAGCCTCGGCTGGCTGCGATTTCCTTAAAGGTTTCGAGTCCGCCGCCGCCACGACTCGTCTCGTCACTGATGTTGCGAATGACGCGCATGCCTTTGCCTTGCTGGGGGAGCACGTAACCATCTGCCGCAAGCATCGAGATGGCGCGACGGACCGTCATACGCGAACAGTCAAACAGCTGCGTGAGCTCAGTCTCCGAAGGCAGATAACTCTGATAGGCGTATGTGCCGTCGTCAATCGACTGCTTCACGTTGTCATAAATAGTTTGGAAGATGGCTCGCGCCATGACGGTCTCCTAGAGCTGAGTGCGCGAGCGGTGGATGAGGACCGCTCGCGCAGGTGTCGATCGATTTACTTGCTGGGGTCGATTATATATTTACCCATGGCACGCAGAGCTGGGTCTGACAGGATGGCGCCGAGCTCGTCGAGGGAAGCCACCTTGGCGACCATCGAGGATACGTCGAGCCTGCCAGAGTCGATGAGCTCGAGCGCGCGACGCTGCGTATAAGGGTTGATGTAGGACGAGGTAAGCACAAGCTCCTTCTGGAAGACCTCGAAGGGCTTGACGGTGATTGTCTCATCGGGCTTGGTGAGGCCGAACATCATGACCGTAGCCTTGTGGCCGGCGATCTGGATGGCCTGCTCGATGGTGACGGGCTTGCCAACACACTCGATAACGACATCGACGTTGCCGACGCCCTCCTGCTTCAGGCGGGCCGGGACGTCCTCGTGGATGGAATCAATTGCCAGGTCGGCGCCGAGTTTGAGCGCAACCTCGCGCTTGCCTTCGACGGGCTCGAGCAAGACAACCTTGGTGGCGCCGGCGTTTTTAGCAAGCTGCATCATGAGCAGACCGATCATGCCACCGCCGATAACGACAACTGTGCTGCCGGGCTTGATGTTGCACATATCGATGCCGTGCAGGCAGCAGGCGACGGGCTCGGTCATGGCGCCCTGCTCGAAGCTGGTGTGATCGCCCAACTTGTAGACTTGCTGCATATCGACGGAGCAGTACTCGGCAAAGCCGCCGTTAACGGTGGTGCCGTAACCGGTCATATGCTCGCAGTAGTGGTTGATTCCGTCGCGGCAGGGTTCGCAGCAGCCGCAGGGATGGTTTGGGTCGATGCACACGCGATCGCCCGGTTTAAAGCCAGCGACGTCGCTGCCCACGGCCTCGACAACGCCCGCAAACTCATGACCAAGGATCGTGGGCGGGGTAACGTCGGCTGCACCCTTGTCGCCTTCATAGATATGAACGTCGGTACCGCAGACGCCGCAAGCTTTGACGTTGATCAGAACGTCGCGCCTGCCCACGGCCGGCTTTGCCGATTCCTCGACTCTGAGGTCGTGCTTTCCATAGAAGACCGCGCTTTTCATGGTGACTCCTTAACGTGGCGGTGAATGTTGTAATGAAGTATAGGTATGTCTATAGATATAGACAAGCACATCTAGACAAGTAGAAAAGAATTTTAAAATGTAGCCATCAGATATGTCAGATTTATCAGGCAAAATACTGGACTTATACCGTTTACGGCCAATAATCGACCGCTGACCGAACATAGAAACAGTATTAACTTGTCTAGATAAGTGATATGATAAAAAAAGAAGCGCAAGAAGTCAGGGAGTCGGGCCCACCCGTCCTATTGCACGAGGTACACGCAAACGGCGCGTCTGCGGTCTCGAGTGAAGCCAAAACCGCAGTCGCTCCGAATGAAGAGAGGGGGATTCCCCGTCATGATGCAAAAGATACAACGTTTCGGCGGTGCAATGTACACGCCTGCAATTCTTTTCGCATTTTCCGGAATCGTCGTCGGCCTGGGTACGTTGTTTACCACCGAGGCGATCTTTGGCGAGATGGCCACAGCGGGTCATCTTTGGTTTGATTGCTGGAATGTGCTGCTCCAGGGTGGTTGGACGCTCTTTAACCAGATGCCGTTGCTGTTTTGCGTAGCGTTGCCAATCTCGCTCGCGAACAAGCAGAACGCTCGCTGCTGCATGGAGGCTTTGGCCATCTACCTTACCTTCAACTACTTTGTAAGCACAATCTTGGGGCAGTGGGGCCCTGTCTTTGGTGTTGACTACTCTGTCGAGGCGGGCAGTGGTACTGGTCTTGCCACTATCGCAAGCATCAAAACGCTTGATATGGGCATCATGGGCGCGCTCATTATCTCTGGTATCGCCACGATGCTGCATAACAAGTTCTTCGACACCGAACTTCCTGAGTGGCTGGGCGTGTTCTCGGGCTCCGTGTTCATCTATATGATCGGTTTCTTCGTTATGGTTCCGGTCGCTCTTATCGCCTGCCTGGTGTGGCCGCATGTTCAGGCTGCTATCTCCGCCTTCCAGGGATTCATCCTTTCCGCCGGTACGTTTGGCGTGGGTGTCTTTGCTTTCTTCGAGCGCGTGCTGATCCCTACAGGCCTGCACCACTTTATCTATACGCCGTTCTATTACGACAACGCGGCGGTCAACGGCGGCATCTTTGCTGCTTGGGCCAACATCCTGCCCCAACTGGCTGCCGATCCGAGCATTGCTCTTAAGGATGCCGCACCCTGGGCTGCCTATACCTGCCCTGGTTGGACTAAGGTCTTCGGCTCGCTTGGCGTCGCCATTGCGTTTTATATGACCGCCAAACCCGAGCGCAAGCAGCGCGTCAAGGCTCTGCTGATCCCGGTCACCCTTACCGCTATGCTTTGCGGTATCACCGAGCCGCTTGACTTCACCTTCCTGTTCATTGCGCCCGGCCTGTTCGTCGTCCACTGCGTGCTCGGAGCGCTTGGCTGCATGGCTCAAAACCTCCTTGGCGTCGTGGGTATCTTCGACGGCGGCATCATCTCGATGCTCTCGTGGGACTGGCTGCCCCTTTGGGCCGCACACGGTCTGCAGTACGCCATCTCCATCCTTGTCGGTCTGTGCTTTACCGCTCTTTGGGTTGTGGTCTTCCGTTTCCTGATCGTCAAGTTCGACTTTAAGACCCCCGGTCGCGAGGATGACGATGTTGAGGTCGAGCTCAAGTCCAAGGCCGACTACAAGCAAAAGCAGGGCGGTGCTGCTGCTGGCAAATCGGCCGCCCAGAGTAAAGATGATGAGCGCTTGGTGCTTGCCGAGAACATCCTCGATCTGCTCGGTGGCACGGATAACATCATCGATGTAACGAACTGTGCTACCCGTCTGCGCGTTAACGTCAAGGACAAGAGCGTCGTTGCACCCGAGGCTTCCTTCAAGGCGATCGGTACGCATGGCTTGGTGGTCCAAGGTCAGTCAATCCAGGTCATCGTCGGCCTTAGCGTCCCGCAGGTTCGCGAGAAGTTCGAGAGTCTTCTGAAGTTCGAGACTCTTCTGTAAACCATCGTCCATCGAAACAATCGGCCTTGCAGAGCCGGTATGCACCGCAAGGCCGATTCTAGAGATAAAAAACTCCACTTCTAGGTAACAATTCCAAACCGTGCAGGCCGCGTACGGGGATGGATTGAGCAAGCGGCCAGAATGAGGAGGACATCATGTCCAAGAAAAACTATGCCGTGACCATTGCCGGCGGTGGCTCTACCTTCACCCCGGGCATCGCTCTGATGCTGCTTGAGGAGCGCGACCGCTTTCCGGTCAACAAGGTGACCTTCTACGATAACAACGCCGAGCGCCAGGAGACCGTGGCCAAGGCCTGCGAGATCTACTTCCACGAGAACGCCCCCGAGGTTGAGTTTAGCTACACCACCGACCCCGAGACCGCATTCACCGGGACCGATTTCGTCCTTGCTCACATCCGCGTCGGCCTGTACGCCATGCGTGAGCTCGACGAGAAGATTCCTCTCAAGTACGGCTGCGTTGGTCAAGAGACCTGCGGTGCCGGCGGTATCGCCTACGGCATGCGCTCCATCGGTGGTGTCATCGAGATCCTCGACTACATGGAGAAGTACAGCCCCAACGCCTGGATGCTCAACTACTCCAACCCCGCGGCCATCGTCGCCGAGGCCTGCCGCGTGCTGCGCCCCAACAGCCGCATCATCAACATCTGCGACATGCCGATTGACCTCATGGATAAGATGAGCCGTATGTGCGGCATCAAGGATCGTCGCGAGCTGCAGTATAGCTACTACGGCCTCAACCACTTTGGTTGGTGGAGCAAGATCTACGACAAGGACGGCAACGACCTCATGCCGCAGATTAAGGAGCACATGGCTAAGAACGGCTACCTGGACGGCATCGAGCACGAGGCCGGTAAGGAGCAGCATGTCGAGGAGAGCTGGATTCACACCTTCGGCAAGGCCAAGGATGTCTATGCTGTCGATCCCGAGACGATTCCCAATACCTACCTCAAGTATTACCTGTACCCGGACTATGTCGTCGAGACGTCTGACCCCAACTACACTCGCGCCAATGAGGTTATGGACGGCCGCGAGAAGAAGGTCTTTGGCGCTTGCCGCGACATCATCGCCAAGGGTACTGCCAAGGACGGCGGCTTTGAGCCGGATGTACATGCCAACTACATCGTCGACCTTGCCTGCGCACTGGCCGAGAACACGCTCGAGCGCTTCCTGCTGATCGTCCCCAACGATGGCGCTGTGCCCAACTTCGACCCGACGGCCATGGTCGAGGTGCCTTGCATCGTCGGTTCCAACGGCTTTGAGAAGATCTGCCAGGGCCCGATTCCGCAGTTCCAGAAGGGCCTGATGGAGCAGCAGGTTTCCGTCGAGAAGCTCGTTGTCCAGGCTTGGGTCGAGGGCAGCTACCAGAAGCTCTGGCAGGCGCTCACGCTCTCCAAGACCATTCCTTCGGCAAGCGTTGCCAAGCAGATCCTGGACGAGCTCATCGAGGCCAACAAGGATTTCTGGCCCGAGCTTAAGTAAGGACTGCTGTCTCGAACTCTCACGCATCTCTGCTTCATTTGCGCCGTCGTGGTGTCCGGATTCGCCCGGATGCTGCGGCGGCGCTATACTTATGCAGTTTGAAGTACCTGTACCAAAAGGAGCTGTCGTGTCCCTTTCCATCGGTATCGTGGGCCTGCCCAACGTGGGCAAGTCGACGCTGTTCACCGCGCTTACCAAAAAGACCGGCCTTGCCGCCAACTACCCGTTTGCCACGATCGACCCCAATGTGGGCATCGTCGATGTGCCCGATAGCCGCCTGCAAAAGCTCGCCGACATCGTCAACCCCGGCCGCATTGTGCCGGCTACGGTCGAGTTCGTCGATATCGCTGGCCTGGTGAAGGGTGCCAACGAGGGCGAGGGCCTGGGCAACCAGTTCTTGGCAAACATCCGCGAGACCGATGCCATCTGCGAGGTCGTGCGCTACTTTAAGGACCCCAACGTCATGCGTGAGGTGGGCCGCACGGGCGAGTTCGTCGATCCTGCCGGCGATGCCGACACCATCATGACCGAGCTCATCCTGGCCGATATGGGAACGCTCGAGAAGCAGCTGCCCAAGCTCGAGAAGGAGGCCAAGCGCGACAAGGAGCTCATGCCCAAGTTCGAGGTGGCTAAGCGCCTGCTTGCCTGGCTCAACGAGGGCAAGCGCGCCGCATCCATGGAGATGACCGACGAGGAGCGTGCCGCCGCCAAGGGCCTGTTCCTGCTCACTATGAAGCCCATCCTGTATGTTGCCAACGTGGACGAGGATATGCTCAACGACGATCTGGCGCCCATCGATGGCGTCAAGCCGTTGCCCATCTGCGCCAAGATCGAGGCCGAGCTTTCCGAGCTCGATCCCGAGGACGCTGCCGACTACCTGGAGAGCCTGGGCCTGGAACAGCCCGGCCTGGACGTGCTCGCTCAGGCTGCCTACAAGCTGCTCGGCCTGCAGTCGTTCTTTACGGCCGGCGAGATGGAGGTCAAGGCCTGGACGGTTCGTCAGGGCGCGACCGCCCCGCAGGCCGCCGGTGTCATCCACACCGATTTTGAGCGCGGCTTTATTAAGGCCGAGGTCATTGGCTACGACGACTACATCGAGCTCGGCGGCGAGCAGGGCGCCAAGGCCGCCGGCAAGCTGCGTATTGAGGGCAAGGACTATGTCCTGTCTCTTATACACATCTGACGCTGCCGACGATACTCCTTGTGTA
>CABRIB010000016.1 GCA_902470915.1 uncultured Collinsella sp.
TCTACACAAGGAGTATCGTCGGCAGCGTCAGATGTGTATAAGAGACAGTGCCCTGGGCGCTCCGCTGGCCGAGACGCTGGCTGCTCAAAGTCGCGAGATCCGTGCGGCCCATCGCGCCGCAGTCGAGCGCGAGATCGAGCGCGCGCCGGTCAAGTTGCTGATTCCCACCGGCACGCTCATCTTGCCGGCGTTGCTTCTGTCCATATTGGGCCCGCTGCTGGGAGCAGGCGGGATGATGTAGGGAGGAATACATGAACACGATGACCGACATTGCGGGCAAGGCTTGGAGCTGGGCTTTTTGCCGGGCAATCCGCGCTCGCCAGCGTGCCAAGGCGCTGTTGCGGGAGGAGAGCGCGCAGGGTACCACCGAGTACGCCATTTTGGTAGGCGTGCTTGTGGTGATTGCGATTATTGCCATCGTTGCATTTAAAGGCAAGGTCCAAGATCTATGGAACGCTATCAGCGAGGGCATCAACAGCCTGTAGAGGGCGAGCGCCCCATCGGGGTGCTGCTGGTGTTTGCTTGCCTGACCGTGGCGATAGCGGCGGTGCTTTGGGGGCTTAACGCCGCGCGGCAGCAGCGTCCTGGGGCCGCCTTCGATTCGGGCTCAGATTCGGCGGTGGCGTCTCAAAAAGATGAGATACGAGATGCGGACGATTCGGATGTCGCTGTCACGGCGCAAACCTTTCTGCGGACGCTCGACAAGCGGTCTGGCACTGCGACGGATTCGCCTGAGGACAACGCGATTGCGGTCCGGCTTGCATGGTCCGAGGACCGACCGATGACCGAGGCAGCGGCGGATATGTTACGCGCCTACCGCGAGGTGCCAACGTCCCAGCTCGCCCTGAGCGGCTATCTCGATATTAAGGGCAACGTATGGGGCGCCATCGTGCGCGATGGGCGCGGCTGGGTCGATATGGTGACGGTTGCCGCGGACACCGGCGATGCTTCGTGTCGTCTGCGCGCCGTGCGTCTGGTCCCGCAAACAATAAGCTCAAAGGAGGGATCGTGAAATGCATAGCGTTCTGCGTGAAGAGGTTGCCCAAGCGACTGTGGAATACGCCATCGTTACAGTGGCGCTGTTATCGATCGTGCTGGCGATCGCGGGGCTTTGGCGTGCTGGCACCGATGGGCGCTTGGCGGCGCTGGTTGAGCGGGCGGCATCCCATGGCGTTGCCTCGACGTCGTTTATCGACGCCGCTGCGGGCGCTAAGGACATCGCGTTGTATTGATATCGCGCGCGAGGACCGGGCGCAGTCTACGGTCGAGGCCGCTTTTTTGCTGCCGACGTTTCTGACGCTCATCCTTCTCGCACTGCAACCAGTGTGCTTGCTTTATACGCGCGCGGTCATGGAGTCTGCCGCCGCCGAGACCGCGCGGCTCATGACCACGACGACGGCGGAGGACGACGATCTTAAGGAGTTCACCCGCCGCCGGCTTGCCGCAGTGCCCAACGTTTCGATCTTTCATGCCGGCGGGCCGTTGTCGTGGGATATCGAGCTTGGCCGGGCCGGTGCGGGTGGCGTCTCGGCCGTGTCCGTTTCCGGCGAGGTCAAGCCGTTGCCTGTGATCGGCGCGTTTGCGCGGGCTATGGGTGGTACCGCCGAGGGCGGCTACGTTGAGCTCAAGGTCGATGTCTCGTATCAATCACGTCCCGAATGGCTGGAGGGAGATTATGATTCGTGGATTGCTGCATGGGATTAAGCGTTTCTGGTCTAGATGCGTTTTGACGCGCCGTCCGAGCTGCCATCGCAAGCGAGGCGGCTTTATGGGCCGCGCCGGTATCGACCTGTTTATCGAAGACGGTGCCTACACCACGCTTTCTTCTGCCGTGGTCATCCTAGTGGTGCTCACGTTGTTGTTTTCGTCGACCGCGGCGATATGGAGCATGTCGTGTGCCGGGGACACCCAGGTGGCGGCCGATAGCGGCGCGCTGGCGGGTGCCAACGTAGTGTCGTCCTATCACACGGCTGCCACGGTGGTTGATGCGAGCATCTTGAGTCTGGGGCTGGCAGGGTTTGCCACAATCGGGACGGGCCTGGTCGCCATCCTCATCCCAGGTGCCGAACCAGTTGCCGGCAATATGATCGACACCGGGATTGAGATCATTAAAACGCGCAACAAGTTTGCCAAAAGCGCATCGGAAGGCTTGCAGAAAATCGAGACGGCTCTGCCGTATCTGATCGCCGCGCGTGCCACGCAGGCGGTGTCGGCGCAGGATACCGATAGTGTGGCCTATACCGGTACGGCGCTTGCCGTGCCCAGGACATCCGAGTCGGACTTCGCTGCGCTCAAAGGGTCCGAGATCTCGACCGATACCATCGAGAGCACCTCAAAAGACCTTGACTATGCTGCCAAGGAACTGAAGAAAGCGTCCGAGAAAACGTCAAAGGCCAAGGAACGCGCCTGGCTTGCCGATTGCGGTGGATCGGACAGAGGCGCAGTCGGAAGCTGTTCGTGCATGTGGGAACGCGCGAAGAACTTGGCGAAGCTTTCGGATATTGAGAATCCGCACTATGCCTCGAGTGTCACATGGGAGCCGCAAGTGGCGCTCGATCGCGCGAAGGCCTATTACCGCTTGCGCCTTGCAAACGAGGCACCTCAGGGCTCAAGCGTCGAGACGAAGGCGGAGTCGGCGGCGCGCAAGGCGTTTTACACCTATGCGAGTACAGAGGTCAATCGTGCATATGTAACCGAGGACGGAGATGCAGTCACTTTCCATATCCCGCTGTTGCCGCGCAACGCTGACGAGGTGCGAGCGACGGAACTCTATACCGATGCGGCGTGGCCAACCAGCGCCATCGATGGCAAGACGTATCTGCATTACGGAACGAGTTGCCCCAACTATAAGAAGGGGTCGCCAGGCGGGCTAGCCTCGGTTGCTGATTATGACGGGCAGGACAGATGCAACAGATGCCATTTTGGCGTTTCGTCGCTCGGTGCCGTTGCAGCGCCTTCGACTTCTATCGAAAACGGCTTCGAATACCACTTTGACAAGTTCAAAGACGCCCTGGAAGACTACGTTAAATGCCGCAACATAGAACTCGAACTTGAGCGTCAGACCGAGGATGAGGCCGACCGTGCGGGCAATGCGTTTGACCAGGCCATTAAAGCGCTTTCCGGCGAGCGCCCGCGTATCGCCCCACCTGGACGCAACGGCGTGGTCGCATTTGCAGTTTCGGGTGACATTACCAGCCCCGATCAACTTAACTCCTCGTTTAACACGGCAGTCAGGCTTGGCGATCGCGGTGCTATCTCTGCCGCGGTGCTGGCGCCCGATGAGGCGACGGCGCAAAACAACGTGCTTTCGCGATTTTTCTCGACATTGAAGGAACGCTCGGGCGGCGTTGCCGGCGTGCTCGACGGCGTCATGGATGTTTGGGGACGGCTGCTCGTGGGATACGGTGATATCCAAGGTTCGGCCGACGAACTTATGGACGAGATGATTAAAGACCTAGGAGGGGGCAGCGGTGCGTTGGGCTCCATCGCATCGTGGCTCGGCGATACCGTTTCGGCGTCCGTGGCGGCGCTGGGTTTGGAACCGTGCGACTTGCGCCTGCGAAAGCCGGTGCTGACCGATTCCGCCAATGTCATTAAGAGTCCGGGGTCTGACATTGCGGGTCTCTCTCAAGCGCAAGACAAACTGCGAAGTATTCCGTTGGGCGTGACCGATCCCAAGGCGCTTTGCGAGGCGTTGGAATATCAAGTCGAACGCACCATTAGCGGTACGGTGTTCACGCTTGCGGAGATTCCTCTGCCCGGCGGCGGCTCCATCCCACTCACCGTCGATGTCGCCACGCTGGTTGGCGCTCTGGGCGGTGGGTCGTAATGAGTATCCGCATGCGTCTGCGCGAGGAGCGCGCCCAAGCGACGGTGGAGATGGCGGTGGTTACGCCCGTTTTGCTGGTGCTGGCACTCATCGTGTACAACGTCATGATCTTTGCCAGCGCTGTCGCGCGCTTCGACCGCGTGGTACCCGACATCGTGTTGGCGCACGCCGTGGCGTCGGAGGGGGAGGGCGACGAAAGCTCTGCCGATGCCTCGGCGACGGTTCAGACTCAAATTCTGAATGCCATGGAAGGCTATGACTTGCGGATCGAAGTGTCGAGCGAGCAAGGCGCGGAGGCATCGGATGGTGGCCTGCTCTCCCTATCCGGTACGTTTAGGACCTACACCTGCACCATGCACTATGAGCCGTGGCCGACTTCTCTCAGCATCGCTGGCGTTCCGCTGGGGGCGCCGACAACGTTGTCGCACGAGCGTGCGGTGACGGTCGATCCATGGCGTCCGGGGGTGGTCATGTGACCGCGGTCTCGTCCTACATCGCCTACGCGCGGGCACTCAATAGGCTGGGTTGGACGCCGGCCGAGTTTGCGGTGGCGGAGTCGTTTGTCGTGCGCCTGCGCGGCATGCTGGGACGTCGTCCGGTTGCCGCCAACGGCCTGCCGCTCGTCATGGCGTTTCCACGCTGCTCTTCGGTCCATACGTGTTTTATGGCCTATCCCATCGACATCGCCTTCATCGATCGCGACGGCAATATCCTCGCGCGCTACGAAAACGTATGTCCCTGGTGTATGTGCTCCTGTCCCGGCGCCTGGGCGGTATTGGAACGCCCTTCAATCCTCGCTACACCTCCCGCCCTCCAGCAAGTGCCGGCGTAAGAGATTGGCGACAGCGGACTTTCGTCATACGAAATTGGGTAAGATGGAGGAGAAGATGCATGGATGTTGAGATCCATCCGAACGCCAAAAAACACTTGACGGAAAAGCAGGTACTAGGTGCCTGGTTCGCGGTTACTGAGTGCATTCGCCGCGAGTCGGAGGACGAGCCGCCGAGATGGCTTGCCATTGGATGGCTTCCAGATGGTCGAAGTGTGGAACTTGTTGCGGTCGAACTAATTCGTGGATGGCTCATTATTCATGCCCTGTCTCCGGTTCAGAAGAAATTCTGGCAAGAGATCGAGCGAGCTCGGCAGAGGGGTCGATGATGGGCAAGACGTATACGGCCGCTAATGGTCAGGTTGTAACGGATGAAATGATTGACGCGTGGTGCGAGTCGTACGAGCGCGGAGAGTTTCCGGATGGCGAACACACCGTTGGTGGGATCGTGCATGGACGGCCCCCGCTCTCAGGTGAGGGGACGGCAACGCTGTCGGTCAAGATTCCTCTGGGAATGAAGGAGGCCATTCGTCGACGGGCGGCTGCCGAGGGGATGACGCCAAGTGAGTTTGCCCGTGCGGCTCTGAGTGAAAAACTTCTTGCTGCCGGCTGATGCCTCTGACGTGCCGATTTATAGAACCGAGGCTGTGCTCAAAAACTTTTTTAAAATTCTCGGTTGACCGGAACGCGTCCTTGGTTATACTAATCAAGCCTTGAAACAAGGCACACCTCAAATGGCTGGGTAGCTCAGTTGGTAGAGCAGAGGACTGAAAATCCTCGTGTCAGGGGTTCGATTCCCTTCCCCGCCACCTTGAATTGTTTAGGACCTCTGCAAAGGGGTCCTTTTCTTTTATGCAGCCCCCACATGGAATCGAACCCCGTGAGGGCGCGGAGCTGAGTAAACGCGTGAGCGTTTGCCAGCGGAGCTCGCAAGGCGCGCAAGCGCCGCAGCGGTCCGCACGCGCGGAGCGCGGGCGCGATTCCCTTCCCCGCCACCTTGAATTGACTAGGACCTCTGCAAAGGGGTCCTTTTCTTTTATCGAGGGCTCTGAGGAAATTGCGTCCCGGAATTTGGCTTCAGAGTGGGATGCGTTTTCCGCTTTGATGTCGCTTGGGAAAGCGCGACCCGGAATCCGGCGTCAGAATGGGACGTGCTTTCCTTTTGCGGCCTTTGGCGGAAACTGCGTCCCAGATCTCGCGCTCAGAACGGGATGCATTTTCCGATTGAGGCCTCGAACGGAAAATACATCCCAGTCTTTTGCGAAAAACGGGATGCGCTTTCCGGCGCTTACTTCCGACGTGCGTGCACATCTCGGCGCGCCATCTCGGGCCCGCTCAGACATTCCTCCCACTTTCGCGCCACTTTACAGACCGTTCGGTCGTCTGTCCGCACGCGCGGGTATACTCAAAACGATACTTTTCCTATGCAATACGATGCAGGCTCGGCCTGCACGATCCGAAGGGGGCAGTGATGGAGAGGATACTCGGCGTTAATCTCTCTGGCTGGTTTATTCCCGAGCCTTGGGTGACCCCGTCGCTATACGCGGCGACCGGTGCATCCAATGCGGCCGAGCTGCAGGAGGCCATGGGCACCGCCGCCTATAACGAGCGCATGCGCCGTCATTACGAGACGTTTGTGAGCGAGGATGATTTCCGTCGCATGGCGCAGATCGGCCTCAACGCCGTGCGCCTGCCGGTGCCTTGGTATGCCTTTGGCTCACAGGAGTCCGATGCCTCCTACATCTCGGTTGTCGATTACATCGACCGCGCGATTGAGTGGGCTGCCAAGTACAACATTCGCGTGCTGCTTGACCTGGCGACTGTGCCCGGTGGCCAGGGCGATTCCAACGATTCGCCCGCCACGCCGGAGGCTGTTGCCGAGTGGCATTCGTCCACTAACGGCCGCCATGTCGCACTCGACGTGCTCGAGCGCTTGGCCGAGCGTTACGGCGAGGCCGAGAGCCTGCTGGGCATTGAGCTGCTGGATACGCCGCAGATGAGTGTCCGCAAGAGCCTCTTCACCATGACGGATGGCATTCCGGCGCACTACCTGCGCAACTTCTATCGCGACGCCTATGAGCTCGTCCGTTCGTATATGCCCGAGGATAAGATCGTCGTCTTTTCGTCTTCGGGGCATCCCAGCGAGTGGAAGCATTTTATGCGCGGCGCCAAGTACAAGAACGTCTACATGGACCTTCACCTGTACCATTACCGCGACGAGCATGCGCTCGACATCACGAGCCCCCGCGGGCTGACGACGGCGATTTCGCGTAACAAGCGCGAGCTTAAAGAGGCGATTTCGACTGGGTTCCCCGTGCTGGTGGGCGAATGGTCGGGCGCGGCGATCTTTGCCAACTCGTCGGTTACGCCCGAGGGCCGCAATGCCTACGAGCGCGTGTTTATCGCCAACCAGCTGGCTTCGTTTGCGCCGGCTGCCGGTTGGTTCTTCCAAACGTGGAAGACCGAGAAGCGCATTGCAGCATGGGACGCCCGCGCGGCGCTCGGTACGCTCGAGCGCGGCATGATTGAATAGGTTGATATGACGCAAAACAGCGCCCATACGGGCAAACTCTATGTGGTCGGCACGCCCATCGGCAACCTGGGCGACCTGTCCCCGCGCGTTGGCGAGGCCTTTGCCGCTGCCGATGTCATCTGCTGCGAAGACACGCGCGTGACGTCAAAGCTGCTGATGCACCTGGGCATTTCCAAGCCGCTTGTCCGTTGCGACGAGAATGTGATCGCCAGCCGCGCCACCGGCCTGGTCGACCGTCTGCTGGCGGGGGAGACCCTCGCCTTTGCCTCGGACGCCGGCATGCCGAGCGTGTCCGATCCCGGCCAGGCGCTGGTCGAGGCGGCGCGTGAGGCCGATGTGCCCGTCGAAGTTGTTCCCGGGCCCTCTGCTTGCGTCACGGCGCTCGTTTCGTCCGGCATTCCCTGCGAACATTTTTTCTTCGAGGGCTTTTTGGGTCGAAAGCGCGGCGACCGCGTGCGCCGTTTGCAGCGTCTTGCCGTGGTTCCCGGCGCACTCATCTTCTACGAGTCTCCACATCGCATCGTGGCGACGCTCGAGGCTGTGGCAGAGGTTTTTCCCCAGCGTGAGGTTGCCGTCTGCCGCGAACTTACCAAGCTGCACGAGGAGGTCTTGCGCGGGCCCGCCGCCCAGCTCGCCGAGGAGCTGCGTGCTCGCGGCGAGGTGAAGGGCGAGATTGCGCTGGTCATCGCGCCGCCGAGCGAGGACGAGGAGGCCGGTATCGTGCCGGTTGGCGCCGCGGCAGCGGATCCCGACGAGGCCCTGCGCGAGGATATCCGCGCCGCGCTCGAGGAGGGGGAGCCCGCGTCTGCGGTGGCCAAGCGCCTGTCTCAGAAGTATTCGCGCCGCAAGCGCGATGTCTATGCCATGGTGCTCGATATGCAATAGATGGAGGATATCCAGCCCTTGCGCTAGAATCATCCCCTGTATGCAACGTTTTTCTGGAGGACAAACCCCATGGATCAAAGCAAGCCTTCGTTCTTTATCACGACGCCCATCTACTACGTCAACGCCGATCCGCACCTGGGCACGGCTTATTCCACCATCATCGCCGATGTTCAGGCTCGCTATCGTCGCTCCGCCGGCTATAACGTCAAGTTCCTGACCGGCATGGACGAGCACGGCGAGAAGGTCGCCGAGGCCGCAGCCAAGCATGGCATGACGCCGCAGGAGTGGACCGACAGCCAGGCTCCGCACTTCAAAGAGCTTTGGAGCAAGCTCGAGATTTCCAACGACGACTTCATCCGCACCACCGAGCCGCGCCAGCATCATGCCGTGCAGTACCTGTGGGAGCGCATGAAGGAGTCCGGCTACCTGTATAAGGGCAGCTACGACGGCTGGTATTGCGTGCCTGACGAGACCTACTTTACCGATACGCAGGTCCAGAAGGGCGACGAGGAGTACGGCAGCGTCGGCCAGCACCTGTGCCCCGACTGCCACCGTCCGCTTGAGCGCGTGCAGGAGGAGTCCTACTTCTTTAAGCTTTCCGCCTTCCAGGACAAGCTGCTCAAGCTTTATGACGAGCACCCCGACTTTGTCGAGCCCGCGTTCCGCATGAACGAGGTGCGCAGCTTTGTCGAGGGCGGCCTTAACGACCTTTCCGTGAGCCGCACGAGCTTTGACTGGGGCATTCAGGTCCCGTTTGACGAGGGTCACGTGACCTACGTGTGGTTCGATGCGCTGCTCAACTATATGACGGCCGTCGGCTACGGTGTCGACACCGACGAGGCGCGTGCCGAGCTGGCCTATCGCTGGCCCGCGCAGTTCCACATCGTGGGTAAGGACATCATCCGCTTCCACTGCGTCATTTGGCCCGCCATGCTCATGGCCATCGGCGAGGCTCTGCCCGAGCACGTCTTTGCCCACGGCTTCCTGACCGTGCGCAATGCCGAGACTGGCAAGGCCGAGAAGATGTCCAAGAGCCGTGGCAACGCTATCGCTCCGCAGGACGTTATCGACATGTTGGGCGTTGAGGGCTATCGCTACTACTTCATGACCGACGTCGTCCCCGGCACCGACGGTGCCATCAGCTTCGATCGCATGGAGCAGGTCTACAACGCCGACCTGGCCAACAGCTGGGGCAACCTTATCTCGCGTTCGCTCAACATGAGCGGCAAGTACTTTGACGGTTGCGCGCCCGCCAAGCCCGCGTCGTTCGATGCGTTCGACAACCCGCTGGCAAAGATTGCCGACGGTTTGGTCGAGCGCTACATGGCCAAGATGGACGTGCTCGATTACGGTGGAGCCAAGGACGAGGTCATGGAGCTCATCCACGCCGCCAACCACTACATCGAGGACTCCGAGCCTTGGGCACTTGCCAAGGACGAGGCCAAGGCTGACGAGCTGGCGTTTGTGATCTACAACCTGCTCGAGGCCATCCGCATTGCCGCTCACCTGCTGATGCCGCTCATGCCCCAGACTTCTGCCGAGGCTCTGCGCCGCCTGTCCTGCGAGGACGAGGCCGCGAGCGACGACCTCAAGGGCATTTGCGCTTGGGGCCTGCTTGCTGGTGGTCAGCCCGTCGAGAAGGGCGATCCGCTGTTCCCGCGTCTGGCGTAGAGACCGCGCGAGCGCCATATCGGCAATTTGCTGTTTAGCTGTAAGGGCATGGCCGCCACGGTCCATGCCCTTTTGTTTCAAGACGCCGCCATCATGCTAAGGAGGCAACCATGACAACTTCGCCTTTGGCAAACCCCACGGCCACCAGGGAGCTGCTAGAGGAGTTTGGCCTTGCGACTAAGCATCGCCTGGGCCAAAACTTCCTGATCGACAACCATGTGATCGAACGTATCTGTGAGCTCGCTGAGCTTGCGGGCGATGAGCGCGTGCTCGAGGTCGGCCCGGGTTGCGGCACACTGACGTTGGCCCTGCTGCAGGAGGCGGCGTGCGTTACGTCGATTGAGGCAGATCCCGAGCTTGAGCCGGTGCTTGACGCCCACGCCGCCGACTATGCCAACTTCCGCTTTATCATGGGCGATGCGCTCAAGGTGACGCCGGAGCAGATTGAGCAGGCCGCCGGTAGTGAACCCACGGTGTTTGTCGCGAATCTGCCCTATAACGTGGCGGCGACGATCATCCTTCAGTTCTTCCAGACGATGCCCGCGCTTAAGCGCGCTGTCGTCATGGTGCAAAAGGAGGTTGCAGATCGTATTGGCGTAACGCCGGGCAACAAGACCTATGGCGGCTACACGGCAAAGCTCGGTCTGTATGCGCAGGTGACGGGGCGCTTTGAGGTGCCGCCGCGCTGCTTTATGCCGGCACCGCATGTGGATTCTGCCGTGGTGCGCATCGACCGTGTTGACGGCGTGGTGCCCGAGGGGCTCGATCGCGAGTTTGTGGCCCGCGTGATTGACGCTGCATTTGCTCAGCGTCGCAAGACCATCCGCAATTCCATGAGCGCCAACGGTTTTGCTAAGGACGTGCTCGACGCCGCCTTTGAGGCCTGCGGTATCGCACCTACCACGCGCGCCGAGACGCTCGATGTTGCCGACTTTGTCCGCCTGGCTCAGGAGCTTTCCCATGACGCCTAATGTCGAACGCGTGACGTTTACCAAGAAAAAGAAGACGGTTGCTTGTCCCGTGCCCTTGGCGCCGCTTGCCGATACGCACGCGCACCTGCTTTCGTTTTGGGGCAAAGAAGTGCCCGAGACGCTCGTGCGCGCCAAAGCTGCGGGCGTCGACCTGTTGGTGACGATGTTCGACCCCATCGCTGACAAACGCAGCGTGACGGACTATAGCGACTGGCTGGTTCGCGAGATTCTGCCGATGCGGGATATTCCGCAGGTCAAGTATCTCGCTGGCGTTCACCCCTATGGCGCGCCCGACTACACCGATAACATCCATGCCCAGATTGTGACTGCGCTCGATGATCCCCTATGCGTTGGCATTGGCGAGATCGGTCTGGACTACCACATGGATTACGACGACGATATCGCGCCGGCGCCCCACGACGTGCAGATCGACTGTATGGCGCGCCAGCTTGAGCTTGCCGTACGCCGCAATGTTCCGGTGGAGTTGCATCTGCGTCATGAGGACGCGGACGAGGAGCGCACCTCGCATGTGGATGCGTACAACGTGCTGCGCGAGGTGGGTGTGCCCCAGGCCGGTTGCGTACTGCACTGCTTTGGCGAGGACCGAGCCACAATGGAGCGCTTTGTGGATTTGGGTTGTTACATCGCCTATGGCGGCGCGGCTACCTTTAAACGCAACGACGAGGTGCGCGAGGCATTCGCGGCAACACCGCTCGACCGTATTTTGTTCGAGACGGATTGCCCGTACATGGCCCCAGAGCCTATTCGCGGTCTCGAGTGCGAGCCCGCGATGATTTCCATTACGGCAAACGCGCTGGTCAACGACCGTGTCGACCGCACCGGCGATAATGCCGAAGCAATCGCGCGAGCCGCTTGGGAAAATGCCTGCAAACTTTTTCTATAAACGGCTGCCAAGGGGCTGACAAAACTGGTCTATTACCTGCCTTATGCCTGCCCTTGAGCTTACGACGGGGCGTTTCTATTAATAAGTGCCTACGGTTCGCGTCATGTTCCCGCATCTTCGCGCAAGCATATGACAAGCGATTGCCGTTGATCGAAAAACGGCTTGCCCACAACCCTAATATCTACCACGTCATCGCCGGACGGGACAAATAGAACCCCCGGTCCCTCCGGTGCATTCTTGTGTTGTAAGGAGAAGATTGTGGCAGATATCAAGAACAAGCAAATTTCTCGCCGGTCCTTCTTGGGCCTTTTTGGCGCGAGTGCCGTGACGCTCGGCCTCGGTCTCGTCGGTTGCGGCAGCGTCGACGGTAAGGGTGGTGCGGCGACCGCTGGCTCGGATGCCGCTTCTATCGATAAACTTACCATGGTCTGGCTGCCCAACGAGTCCAGCTCCGAGTTCGACGCGGGCCGCGAGGAGTTTGGCAAGGTTCTTGAGAAGTACGCCGGTGTCAAGGTCGAGCTCATGACCACCACCGACTATAACGTCGCTATCGAGGCTATCGCTTCCGGCAAGGCTCAGCTTGCCAACATGGGCGCCGAGGGCTTCATCCAGGCCCAGAAGAAGAACAGCAAGGTTCTTCCGCTTGTGACCACCTCCGACACCGATGGCAAGCTCGACGGCGCCAAGTACTACAGCCGCATCTGCGTGCCCGAGGCCGAGATGAGCGCTTACGCGGATAGCGCCGAGGAGAGCGGCTATTCCATCAAGAACATCAAGGGCAAGCGCATGAGCTTTGTCTCCGCTACTTCCACCTCCGGCTTCAAGGTTCCGTGCAACGCCATTATGAAGGCGTTCCCGGACGACGTGAAGTCCTCCGACGAGCTCAGTACCCCGGGTTTCTTCTCCCAGGTACTCTTTGGTAACTCTCACCCCGGTTCTGCTGTCAACCTGCTGCAGGGTGATGCCGATGTTGCCGCCTTCGACGATGTCGACGTCGACACCTATCTTGATGTCCCCGAGGGCGAGCGCGACGCCGTGAACGCCGCCGGTTCCGTCTACTCCGTCAAGGCCGACGCTCCCCAGCCCTTCGATCGCGTTCAGGGCAAGAAGTTCGGCATCATCCAGTCCACCCCGGTTCTCAACGGGCCTATCGCCGTCAACACCGATAAGGTCCCGCAGGAGATCATCGACAAGCTCGTCAAGGGCTTGACCTCCAAGGAGACCTCTGAAGACGAACTGCTCTTTGCCCCCGAGGATAAAGAGGGCACCGGTGCCGTTTGGAGCCTGGGTGATACCGCCGGCTTCATCGCGGTCGAGGACTCCTGGTACGACCCCATTCGTGCGCTTGACTAATGCATGTCCCTGCGCGCACACGTGCAGATGGGCGGCATCGCGTAGACGATTCGCCGCTGCCAAAACGGGCCGGGCGCGAATATCCGCGTCCGGCCTCGACGTTGATGGGAGGGCATGGAAATGCCACAGAACGCACAGCCTCTCTTGCAGGTGAGCGATTTGACCAAAAGCTACGAGGGCAAACGAGGTGCACGGGAGCAGCATCACGCGCTTTCCGGCGTAGATTTTGCTTGCGGCGAGGGAGAACTGGTTGCGGTGATCGGTCCTTCAGGCGCCGGCAAGTCGACGTTTTTGCGCTGCATCAATCGCCTCATCGAGCCCACGGAGGGGTCGGTTGTCTTTAATGGTCGGGACATTACGCATCTGCGCCGCAACAAGCTGCGTGGCGTGCGCGCGCAGATCGCCATGATCTTTCAGAACTACAACCTGGTGTATCGCCTTACCGCCATTCAAAACGTGCTGCATGGGCGTCTGGGCTACAAGGGTGCTGTGGCGGGGTCGCTGGGCCTCTACAGCGAAGCCGAGAAGCTCCGTGCGTTCGAGCTGCTTGACGAAGTGGGCCTGGGCGAGTTTGCCTATCGTCGCGCCGATCAGCTCTCGGGCGGACAAAAGCAGCGCGTGGGTATCGCCCGCGCACTTATTCAAGATCCCCGCATCATTCTATGCGATGAACCTATCGCGAGCCTTGATCCCAAGAGCAGCCGTGCTGTCATGGAGCATCTGCGCCGCGTGACGCGTCAGCATGGCATCACCTGCATCGTCAATCTGCATCAGGTGGATATGGCACTTGAGTTTTCCGATCGTATCGTGGGCTTGCGTGCGGGCGCGAAAGTGTTCGAGGGTGCGCCTGCCGAGCTGACCCCCCAGATGATCGCGGTGATTTACGGCGATGGAGAAGAGGGCTTCATTTCCGTTCCGGTGTCAGGGCCCCAAGCTGGCGCGACACCCGCATCTGTTGGCATGGCTTCCGCTGTTCCTTCTGGAGCCTTGCGATGAGCGCGGGGGAGTGCGGCGCCATGTCCACAGGCTCTTTTGGCAATGCGAAAGCGGGGAAGGTTCCCGATTTGAGCTGGTTTAGAAGGCGTCAGCTTCGCGCACTCGCAGTAGTTGCGGCCGTTGTCTTGGTTGCCGAGGGGGCATCGCTTGTCGGCGATTTCAGCTTTGGATATGCCTTGGGTTCGGTACCCGCTGCCCTTGCATGGATGCTGCAGAACTTTTGCCCTACGCCATCGTCGTTAGGACAGCTGGGCATAATTGCCACGCAGGTGGTTTCGACGGTGTTCGATTCCATCGCCGCTACGATGCTCGCGGCCTTGCTGGGTATCGTTCTTGCGGTGCTGGGATGCTCGAGCGTCGGTGTCGAAAACGGCATCGTGCGCGGTGTCATCCGCATCTTCGCCAATATCTTTCGCAATGTTCCCATGATTGCATGGGCGCTGCTGTTGCTCCTTTCGTTCAAGCAAAACGAGTTCACGGGCTTCCTCGCGCTCTTTTTGGCGACGTTTGGCCAGATTACGCGCTTTTTTCTGGACACGCTCGACGAAATCCCTTGCGGCCCCATCGAGGCGTTGCGCAGCTGCGGAGCAAGCTTCTGGCAGATTGTCTTTCAGGCGGGTCTGCCGCTTGCCGTTGCAGAGCTTATGAGCTGGACACTCTATATGGTCGAGACCAATATTCGCGAGGCCACGTTGGTGGGCTTGCTTACCGGTACGGGTATCGGCTTTGCCTTCAACCTGTACTACGCGTCTTTTCGGTATGACTGCGCTGGCCTTGTGATTCTTGTGACCATTGTTTTGGTGCTCGTGGTCGAGGCGATTTCCAACGCAGCTAGAAGGTCGATGATCTAATGGATACTTTTGAGCTGACTCCCGCCACGGCCGGTGCGATCGAGCGTTCGCACGCTGGGCATATTCGTCTCGTGTCTCGCCGGGGGCGCAACTATTCTGTCGTGCTTACGCTGGGCATTCTGTGCCTCTTGACGGTCGTTACGTTTGTGCGCATGGATTTTGGCACGGTTGACCTTGGCCGCGCACTCGCTCAAACCTGGTCTGATTTCTGCGCCATGATGTTCCAACCAGCGCTTGACCCGCCGTTGGGAGCTGCGCATTTTAGCTGGGCAAAGGTTGCCGAGAGCACGTTGGTCACCATTGCGGTTACCGTGCTGTGCACCATCATCTCGGCCATCATCTCGTTTTTCTTGGCGTTGGCGGCATCCGAGAACCTCTCGAATCCGCTCGTTTCCAATGCGGTCAAAGGATTCGTTGCTATCATCCGAGCGATTCCAACGATTCTGTGGGTACTCGTCTTCACGGTGGCCATCGGCCTTGGATCCGAGGCGGCGGTGCTGGGAATTTCCTTCCATTCCATCGCGTATCTTACCAAGAGCTACTCGGAGTCGATTGAAGAAATCGATGCAGATGTAATCGAGGCACTCTCTGCGAGCGGTGCCAGCTTCTGGCAGATTGTGTTCCAGGCCATCTGTCCGGCAACCATTACCAAACTGCTCTCATGGACATTTATTCGCTTTGAGATCAATTTTGCCAACGCGGTTGCCGTGGGCGCCTTCGCGGGCGCGGGCGGTATCGGCTTTCAGCTGTATCAGGCAGGCAACTACTACTACAACCTGCACGAGGTGGGCGTGATTGTCTATGTATGCCTGGCTGTGTCGTTTGCACTCGAGTTCATCTCGGTTCGCCTTCGTCGCCGTTACATCATCGACTCGGATAACTAAGGAAAGATTTGCATGCTAACAAGAAGAGAGAGGACCGAGGTCCTGGTTGAGAGCGGCCCTGCGCTTGCGCTCGAACTGGCGGGCCTGGTCGAGGCCGCCGCCCCTGCCGAAGATATTGTGCCGGCGCACCAGGGCCTTGTGATGTGTCAGGTGCGCGAGACGGCTCGCAACAGCCGCTTTTATCTGAGCGAGGTGCTTGTTACCGAGAGCCGCGTGCGCATTGGCGAGGCCGATGGCCTGGGCGTGCTTATGGGAACCGATGCCGCGCATGCTCGTGCGCTCGCGGTAATCGATGCCGCTTATGCAATGGATCCGGCGCCGGCTTGTTTGGCGGAACTCGAGCGCCGCGTCGAGGAGGCGCGTGCTGCCATGTTTGAGCGCGTGGCTGCACAGGATGCTCTCACCTATGTGTCGCGTGTCGAGTTCGATGAAATGTCTGGCCAGGACATGAGTGTTCAGGCGGTGGTCAAATGAACGAGCAGGATGAGGTTTTCGATCGCGATCCGTCCCTTGACGAGCGCGCCTTCGAGCTGCAGGGAACGTTTCGTACGGTTCTGGACTGCATGGCGCGCCCCGGCGAGGTTTGCCGCCTATCCGTCACGGATGCCTATGAGGTCGAGGCGAAGCGCTGTGGCCTATTCCCCGCGACGTTGATGTTGGCGGACATGCTGCTCGATAGCGGTACGACTTTTTGCATGGCGACCACGGGCTTTGAGCGTGCTGCCCGGCAGATCGCGAGTCGAACGCACGTGACTCCTGCGGCGCCGAGCGAAGCTGCGTGCGTGATCGTTCCGGAGGCTTTTCGAGATGAGGGCGCGGCGAGTGCAATCGCTGCGCTTACGGCGGGGACGCTTGAACAGCCGCATCGCGGCGCGACGGTTATCGTCGAGTGCTCGGTGCTTTTGGGACTGGATGCGCAGGGTTTGCGCGTCGGCTCCGCTTCGCACGCGTGTACCAAGAGCTCCTGGGAGCTCGGTGGCCCCGGCGTTGACGGCACTTCGCACTTCTCGTGCGATCGCGGCGATGTCTTGCGCTCGCGTATTGCGCGTCTGGACGAGTTTCCCTGCGGCATCGACCTGATGTTTGTAGACGGGTTTGGCCATATCGCCGCCGTTCCCCGTTCCAGCGCTTGCAGGGAGGTTGAATCATGGGATATGTAGCCGTTTCCGGCGGCGAGCAGGCAATCGCCGCATCGCTTGAGCTGCTTGAGCGCGAGCGCGTTGCGGGTGGCCGCGCGCTCGATCCCGCACTCATCATCGAGGCCATGCCGCATGCGGTCGAGCAGGTGCAGTCTGAGGGCTCCGTTTGGGCTCCCGAGGTTGCTGCAATCGCCCTCAAGCAGGCGTCGGGTTCTATCGAGGAGGCCGTCTTTTTGGTGCGTGCCTACCGTTCCACCCTCGAGCGCCTCTATACATCGCGTGTGATCGATACGGGCGAGATGCACGTTTCGCGCCGCATCTCCGCGGCCTTCAAAGATATCGAGGGCGGACAGATTTTGGGCGCGACCCGCGATTACAGCCATCGCCTTATCAATTTTGATCTAAGCGAAGAGACCGATGCCGATGTCCGTGCCGCGCGCGCTGTCATCGATGAGCGTCTGGATGAAGCGGCCGAGGCCTTTTATGGCGTGGCCGAGACCACGCCTCTCGATTGTGTGCCCAAGGTGTGCGATTACCTGCGCCAGATCGGTATGATCCGCCCGGTTGCTATCGACGACACCGAGCCCGTCGATATCACCAAGACCCCGCTTTTCACGCCGGCGCCGCGCAGCGTTATCCTGCAGGCCCTCTCGCGTGGCCTCACGCAGGCGGTTGTCGCCATCGGGTACGCGGCCATTCGCGGCTTTGGCATTTCCCATCCCACGGTGGGCGAGCTTCGCCGCGGCAGCGTGCCGGTGACGATTGATGCCCCCGGAACCGATCCCTCTCAGGCTTCTGCCGACGACGCGTACTATCTGGGAGCACTCCCGGTCTGTGAGGTCGAAAGCCTGATCGCCAACGACGAGGTGACCGAGACGGGCGAGCATGTGAACGCGCTCGATGTGGGCTACGGCCTCGTTACCGGCAGCGACGAGAGCAAGGCCATCGCCATGAGCGTCCTCGACCATTCGCTGCGCGTCGACGACGTTCGCTACCCCACACAGGATCAGGAGTTCGTGCTCTATCACATCGACGGTGTGGAAGCCACGGGCTTTATCAGCCATCTCAAGCTGCCGCACTACGTGACGTTCCAAAGCAAGCTCGATGCAGCCTTGCGCTCTATGAATCACGCCGAGGGACAGAAGGAGGACGGTTCTCGTGCAGCGCAACTATAACTTTGCCTTTTTGGACGAGGGCTCCAAGCGCGAGATTCGCCGCGCCATCTTGAAGGCCGTCGCCATTCCCGGATACCAGGTGCCGTTCGCCAGCCGCGAGATGCCCATCGGCCGCGGCTGGGGTACGGGTGGCCTGCAGGTCACGTTGTCGTGCATCGGTCCCGATGACGTGCTCAAGGTAATCGACCAGGGCTCGGACGCGAGCGTCAATGCCGTGTCTATTCGCAGCCTCGTGCACGAGACTACCGGCGTCGAGACCACCACGTCCACGGCGGACGCGACGCTCATCCAGAGCCGTCACCGTATCCCTGAGCGTCCGCTGCAGCGCGAACAACTCATGGTGCTGCAGGTTCCCATGCCAGAGCCCCTGCGCACCTACGAGGCGCGCGAAAGCGTGACGCGCCGTCTGCATGCCGAAGCTGAGTACACCGGGGCATATCTGGAGCTTTTTGAGCAGATCGTGCGCTATGGCTCCACGACTACCGGTGCCGACCATCCCGTGATGGTGCAGGATCGCTACGTTATGGCGCCGATCCCTATTCCGCGTTTCGACAATCCCAAGCTCAACGATGCCGAGAATCTCTTTTTGTTTGGCGCCGGTCGCGAGAAGAAGATCTATGCCGTGCCGCCCCATACCAAGGTGGAGTCGCTCGCCTTCGAAGACCATCCCTTTGTGCGCGAGGATTTTGAAGGTAAGCGCTGCTGCATCTGTGGGGCGACGGGCGTCTATATGACTCAAACCATCGATCCCGTTACGGGCAAGAAGGCATGGCAGTGCTCCGATACCGATTATTGCGCAGAGCGTCTCGAGGAGGGCGGAAGCGATGAGTAAAGGCACGACGATGCTTCCCGCTACGGTTCATCATGAATTTAAGGATAAGGCTCCGGTTTTGTCCGTTCGCCATCTGGCCAAGCGTTTTGGCGTCGGCTGTGACTACTGCCGCGACCCGCATGCCAAGCTCGAGCGCAACATCTGTCCTGTATGCGGCACGGTGCACGCGGTGCGCGACATCTCGCTCGAGGTGCATCGCGGTGAGATTCTGGGCATTGTGGGCGAGTCTGGTTCGGGCAAGTCGACGCTCATGCAGTGCCTCTATTTCGACCAGGAGCCCACGGCGGGCGATATGCGTGTCGCTGCATATGATGGGGGCAAAGGCAACTGCTTTGACCTCTCTCGCCAGCAAAAGCGCCTTATTCGCGATGAGATTTTTGGCATGGTTTACCAAAACCCTTACCTGGGCCTGCGCATGAACTTCTCGAGTCTTTCCAATATCGCCGAGAAGCAGATCGCTGCCGGTATCCGTGACGTTTCCTCCATGGTCGATCGCGGCCGCGAGCTGCTTGATCGCGTGAACATCCCCTTGCGTCGTGAACAAGATCCACCGCGCGCGTTTTCGGGCGGTATGCAGCAGCGCGTGCAGATTGCCAAGGCGCTTTCCAACCGTCCTCCGCTGCTGTTCTTGGACGAGGTCACCACCGGTTTGGACCTTTCGGTTCAGGCGCGCGTGCTTGATCTTATCCTCTCGCTGCGTCGTGACCTGGGAGTCTCGATGGTTGTGGTGAGCCATGACCTGGGCGTGATTCGCCTGCTTGCCGATCGCACTATCGTGATGCTCGACGGGCAGGTCATCGAACATGGCTTGACCGATCAGATCATGCAAGATCCGCAGCACGCCTACACCCAAGAACTCGTCTATTCGCTTCTTTAGGAGGTTCGCCGATGTACGTCATCCGCAACGGAATCATTGTTCAGCCCGACCGCCTGCTCTTTGGCTATGAGCTTGTGGTCGAAGACGACAGGATCGCCGCAATTCAACGCCAAGGCAAATTCGATGCGACCGCCGCGGGAGCCGGCGTTATCGATGCTCATGGTGGCTATGTCACGCCTGGTCTTGTGGATATCCATTCCGACTATATCGAGACCGTTATCTCGCCGCGCCCGACGGTGCTCATGGACTTCTCGACGGCATTGTTCGAGGCCGAGCGTGAGCTCATCGCCCATGGCATCACCACAATGTATCACTCGCTTTCGGCATATGCGCAGGACATCATGGACGCCAAGCCGGTCCGGCGCTGGGAGAACACCGAGAAAATCATGGCGCTTATCGCCGGCTGCAAGCGCACCGAGGGACGAAACGCCCATCTGATTCGTCATCGCCTGCACCTGCGTCTCGAGGTCGATAACGTCAATCTGGTTGAGCAAGTTGAGGGGCATTTGCGCTCGGGCGAGGTGGACGAGCTTTCATTTATGGACCACACTCCCGGCCAGGGTCAATATCGCGATATCGAGATCTGGCGCAAGAGCGTTCGCGGCGATCACGAGCTGAGTGACGAAGAGGCGGAGCGGATCGTCGCCGCTCAGCAGGCGGCACCCAAGCTTTCCTTTGATCAGCTCAAATATCTTGCCGATGTTGCCTGTGAAAACGGCATTGCGCTGGCGAGCCACGATGACGATTCGGTCGAGCATCTGGATCTTATGCGTGAGCTCGGCTGCACGATCTCTGAGTTCCCGGTGAGTTTAGAGGTGGCGCGCGCTGCTCGCGAGCATGGCATGTCGACCGTCATGGGAACACCCAACATCTTGCTGGGGAAGAGCCATTCGGGCAACCTTTCGGCGCGCGACGCCGTGTCTAACGGAGTGGCGAGCGTGCTGTGCTCCGATTACTATCCCACGGCAATGCTGCAGAGTGCCTTTGCCCTGCACCATGATTTCAAGCTGCCGCTTGAAGAGGCGTTTGCCATGCTCACTATCAACCCGGCGCGCGCCGTGCATGCCGACGATCAGGTTGGCAGTCTGGAAGAGGGCAAGAAAGCCGATATTCTGGTCATTCGTGAGGTTGAGGAAGGCCAGCGCACCTATCCCGTGATCACGGCGACGCTGGTGGATGGCCGTGTGGTTTCGCGTATGTGGTATCCGGCGCTGCCGAGCATGTCTGCCCGTTTTGCCACCGATGCCGCGACGATCGCCGAGACCGCCGACCACGTGCCGGCAGCCGTGGCGGGTACGGATGGATCGGAGGACAAGTAATGGGCGATTCAATCGAATTCTATCAGCTCGATGTATGCCCACTCCTTGCGATCGAGGATCTTTCCAAGGGCTTTACCCTGCATGCCGCCGACCGTCGCGTGCGCGGCTGTGAACATATCTCGCTGAGCGTGCTGCCGGGTGAGTTCGTGGGCGTTACCGGCCGCTCGGGCTCGGGCAAATCCACGATTCTCAAGTGCATCTATCGTACGAATCTGCCGGAAAGCGGCCACATCGTGTACGATTCCGAGGCCTTTAGTCCGGTCGACCTTGCCACGCTCGATGAACGTCGTGTGATCTATCTGCGCAACTACGAGATTGGCTATGTCTCCCAGTTCCTCGATGCCGTGCCACGTACCACGGCCCGTGAAATCGTGCACGCGAGTGCCGCTGAGGCGTTTGCCGATGAAGATGCGATTGAGGAGGAGACAACGCGCATGCTCGAGCATTTCGACTTCCCCAAGCCCCTGTGGGACCTGTATCCCAATACGTTCTCGGGTGGTGAGAAGCTCAGGCTCAACATCGCGCGCGCTATGGTGCGTCGTCCACGTCTATTACTGTTGGATGAGCCGACTGCCAGCCTCGATAACGCGAGCAAGGTCAGAGTCCGCGATTTGATTGAGCAACTCAAGGCCGGAGGTACTACGATGCTGGGCATCTTCCATGATTTGGAGTTCATGGAAGGCGTTTGCGATCGTGAGTACAACATGCAGACTGGTGGGTTTGTCCAGGCATAGGAGGGACGGATGCAGGAACATAGATCCGTGCAGGGGTCATTTGATCTGCATACGCATTCGGTTTATTCCGATGGTTCTCAATCGGTGCAGGCATTGATTGCCGAGGCTCGTGAGCGGGGTCTTTCGGGTATTGCCATTACCGATCACGACAGTTTGCGCCAGCTGTCATCCGTACGCGCCGAAGCCCGCAAGATGGGTTTTCCCGTGATTGCGGGCGTTGAGGCTTCTTGCATTGACTCGGAAACCGGACGCAAGATTCATATTCTTTGCTACGGCCTCGCGGCTACGGCGGATGAATCTGGCCCGCTTGAGCTCTTGGTAAACGAAACGCTTGCCCGCCGTACTGCCAACACCCTGTGGCAGGCATGGACGCTCGAACGTAAAGGGATGGCCCCCTGCGGGCGAAAAGCATCGGTGGCCGACGTGGTCGAAGTCTCGCGGGCAAGTACTGGTGTCTACAAACAGCATGTCATGCAGGCGCTTACGGGGCTGGGCTATCGAGATGGCGAATATCAGTGCGTTTATCGTCGGCTATTTAAAAATGGCGGTATTGCCGAGCGCGACATTTCCTATCCCGACGCACTTACAGTTGTTCGGGCTGCTCGCGAACAGGGAGGCGTGCCCGTGCTCGCACATCCCCAGCAGATGGACTCGTGGGGGGCTATCCCCGAACTTGTTAAGGCAGGTCTGATGGGCATCGAGGCGTTTCATCCCGATAACGATGCCGTTGCGACCGAAGAGGCCTTTAGACTTGCACGGCAGTACGGAATCGTGTGCACCGGCGGTAGCGATTACCATGGGCGCTATGGCGCCCCCGAGTGCGTCGGGTCTTGTTTCATCACGCCGGATGAAGCCGGCGAGTCCGTCGCGCAGCTGTTCGACCAAGAACGCCTGCTTGCTTAGGGGGTCCGGAGATGACAGTTCGAATGGCGACTGTTGCCGATACCGACGCGGTGTACGAGCTCATGTGCCAGCTCGAGGACACTCGGTTTGACCGATTGACGTTCTGTAAGCGTTTTGCCTGGCAGCTTGCCCGACAGCCATTTTTCGCTTTTGTGCTCGAAGAGGATGACGTTGTCGGGATTGTGAACGTGCGCGTCGAGCGGCAGCTTCACCATGAACACCCCGTGGCCGAGATTTGCGAGCTCGTGGTTGACAAGGGATACCGTGGTGGTGGACGCGGGACACTGCTGCTTGAGAGGGCCATTGCGTGTGCACGAGAGCAGGGCTGCGAGGTAATCGAGGTGACCTCAAATGCCGCACGGTTGGGTGCTCACCGGTTTTACGAGAATCACGGCATGAAGAGGACGCATGCTAAATTCATGATGGGGCTGTGAGGGCCCTCAAATGTATACGCAATAACGCTCGTAAACTTTTTCAAAAATAGTTCTTGCGTTCGCGCTGGCGCTCCGTTATTCTAATTCCTGCACGCGGGCGTGGCGGAATTGGCAGACGCGTACGGTTCAGGTCCGTATGGGGGCAACCCCATGAAGGTTCAAGTCCTTTCGCCCGCACCATTGAATGAAAGAGCTCCCAGCAATGGGGGCTTTTTTGTTATGGGCCCATCGCGGGGACTTGGACCCGCGAAAGAGCGAGCGTAAAGAATACGCGGAGCGTTTTTAGCGAGCTGGCGAGTCCGCCGGCAGGCTGTTTTTACGGATCCAATGCCGATATTTCGTATGCCCGAAACCCCAGTGGGCAAAAAACGGCAAATATGAGTACTGTCACAAAGGCGGCAACATTTCTAGAGGTCTATTTTGTGATAATTACGCAACAGCTGTACGTTAATTTGATTCGGCTTTGAGACAAAGCGGCTCAATTTGGAAGGATCTCGGGTTCGACAGGGTGCTATTTTGCTAAATAGGCTGCTACTAAAATAGTGACAGTACTCATATTTGGTCTTTTTTGCCCACTGGCCCTGCCATCGGGCCTTTGGGGCCGTCCAGGACGGGTATCCTAGTGCCAATGTATGCCCAATAGAGGAGAAGCCATGCTGTTTTCCGGTATCATCGCCGCCCTTACCAGTCTTTTGATCCCTATTATCATTCTGTTGCTGCTGCTTCCCAACGCCTGCTATGTCGTTGAACAACAGCATGCCGTGATCATCGAACGTCTGGGCAAGTTTAACCGCATCGTCAACGCGGGCTTCCACATGAAGGTGCCCGTGATCGACCGCAAGGCCGCCACGGTGAGTCTGCGCACCATGAAAAACGGTTTTGGCATCGACGTTAAGACCCAGGACAACGTGACCATCGGCCTTGAGGTCTCTGCTCAGTACCACGTGAGCTATGACATGGGCGCCGGCCCGGCAGATTCGGGCATCTACAAGAGCTACTATATGCTGCAGGAGCCCGTCGACCAGATGCGTGACTTCATCACCGACGCTCTGCGCTCTTCGATTCCCGTCTACACACTCGATGAGGTCTTTGCCAAGAAGGATGACATCGCCAAGGACGTTAATGCCACCGTGTCCGAGCAGATGGCTGCCTACGGCTTCACCCTCGTGTCGACACTCATCACCAAAATCGCGCTGCCGACCGAGGTCGAGAACTCCATGAACGACATCAATGCCGCCCAGCGAAAGCGCGCTGCCGCGCAGGAGCTCGCCGAGGCCGACCGCATCAAGCGCGTCACCGAGGCGACCGCCGAGGCTGAGGCGATGGAAAAGGCGGGCGAGGGCATCGCCAACCAGCGCAAGGCCATCGCGCTGGGCATCAAGGATTCGCTCGAGATCATCCAGGAGACGGGAGTCGGTAACGACGAGGCCAACCAGCTGTTCATGTTTACGCAGTGGTCCGAGATGATGACGGAGTTCGCTCGTACGGGTAAAACCTCGACGGTCGTGCTGCCGAGCGATTTCTCGCAGTCGGCCTCGATGTTCGAGCAGATGCTGACAGCCAGCAAAGTTCAAAACGATTCGAAGGAGTAGACGCGCGTGAAATACACCGTCGTTTGCGTCGGTAAGCTCAAGGAGCGCTTTTGGAAGGACGCGTGCGCTGAGTACACCAAGCGCCTGGGTGCCTATGCCAAGGTCGATATCCGCGAGGTGGCCGATATCGACCCGGCCAAGGCGGGCGGTGTGGATACCGCACGTGACAAGGAGGGGGCGGCGATTCTTGCTGCCCTGCCGTCTCGAGCGCATGTGATCCTGCTGGCTATCGAGGGCAAGGAGCGTTCGAGTGAGGAGCTCTCGGCGCGGCTCGACGATCTTATGCTGCGAGGCAACAGCGACATCGCCTTTGTAATCGGCGGATCGGACGGCGTGAGTGATGAGGTGCGCGCCCGCGCCGACGAGATGCTCAGCTTTGGACGCATTACCTTGCCGCATAACCTGGCACGCGTGGTGCTGCTAGAGCAGATCTACCGTGCCTGCAAGATCAGTCGTGGCGAGCCGTATCACAAATAGGTCGGCAATACGAAACAATGGCGTGGGACAATAGCTTTCGTTTTGAAGAGCGTGTCTGAGAGGACTATGAGATATGAAGATTGGGTTTGTCGGTTTTGGCAATATGGCGAGCGCTATGGCCGATGGCTGGATCGCTGCCGGTGTAGCTGCGAGCGACATGTGCGCCTGCGCGGGTCGCTACGACGCACTGGTTGAGCGCTGCGAGGCGCGCGGCATGGTCGCCTGCCACGATGCCGCCGAGGTTGTCGCCGCATCCGATATCGTGGTCGCTGCGGTCAAACCGTACATGATCGAGAAGATATTCGCCCCGCTCAAGGATGCTCTTGCCAAAAAGGTCGTTCTGTCGGTTGCCTGGACCTGGGACAGTGCCAAGTGGGAGCAAGTCCTGCCGGGCGTCGCGCATATCTCGACGGTGCCCAACACACCGGTTTCGGTGGGCGAGGGCGTCATCGCTTGCGAGAAGGCTTCCACGCTTAGTGATGAGCAGAGCGCAGTGGTGCTTGATCTGCTTGGCAAGCTCGGTGCGGTGGTCGAGCTCGATACGAGCCTGCTGTTTGTGGGCGGCACGGTGGGTGGTTGCGCTCCGGCATTTGTCGCTATGGCAATCGAGGCCCTGGGCGATGCGGCGGTCAAGCACGGTATCCCGCGTGCCGATGCCTATCGCATTGTGAGCCAGATGGTGCTGGGTACGGCAAAGCTGCAGCTTGCAACTGGTCAGCATCCTGCGGCGATGAAGGATGCCGTATGCTCGCCCGGTGGTGCCACCATCAAGGGTGTCGTTGCGCTCGAGGACGCCGGCATGCGCAGCGCCCTGGTCAAGGCAATCGACGCAACTCTCCAGTAAAACCGACCAAAAAAGACAGGTTTATTTTGGTCGGTTTTTCCTGCGGTTTTGTCGTATGTGCGAAAAGCGCCCCGCAACCGGATCGTTACCGGTTGCGGGGCGCTTGCGTTTGCCCAGATAAAACCGACCAAAATAAACCTGTCCCTTTTTGGCAGGTTAGTCCCAGAAGCTGTCTTCCTCATCCTCGGACTTGGGTCCGCGGTCGACGTACATCTTATGGGTACGCTTCTCCATTACAAAGGCAAGAATCGCAAATAACAGGATGCCGCCGGCGAAAAGGATGGCAAAACCGGTGCGGGTGTCAAACAAAAAGGAAAAAACTGCGTCCATTGGGTGCCTTCTTGCGTAGTTGAGTTGGGTCGTAAACGCTCATAAGTATATACTTGCCCATACATGTACAAGGTTGCAACCTAAATGGAATGTATATCGCCGGAGGATCTAATGCTTGATATCAAGTTTGTTCGCGAGAACCCCGATGCCATCGATGTCGCCATGGCTAACCGCCAGACGTCTTGGGATCGCGAGAAGTTCTTTGGGCTCGACGACGAGCGCCGTGCCGTCATCACCGAGGTCGAGGAGCTCCAGGCTACGCGCAATGCCGAGTCCAAGAAGATCGGCGCCCTGATGAAGGAGGGCAAGAAGGACGAGGCCGAGGCCGCCAAGGAGGCCGTGCGCGCCGTCAACGAGAAGATTGACGGTCTGGCCGAGCGCCGCACTGCTCTCGAGCAGGAGCAGTACGACTTCATGGCTCACCTGCCCAACATTCCTTGCGAGGCCACGCCGTACGGCAAGGACGAGGACGAGAACATTGAGCGCCGTCGTTGGGGCACCCCGCGCGAGTTCGACTTCGACTTTAAGCCGCACTGGGATCTGGGCACCGATCTGGACATCCTTGACTTCGAGCGTGGCAATAAGCTCTCCGGCAGCCGCTTTACCGTTCTCGGTGGCGCCGGCGCCCGCCTGGAGCGCGCCCTTATCAACTTCTTCCTCGATACGCACACCAGCCGTGGTTTTAAGGAGTGGTGGCCGCCCATCGTCGTCAAGCGTCAGACCATGTTTGGCACGGGTCAGCTGCCCAAGTTCGAGGACGACGCCTATCACGTCTCGGGCGACAACTTCCTGATCCCCACCGCCGAGGTCGTGCTTACCAACCTGCACGCCGGCGAGGTCCTCGATGCCGACACTCTGCCGCGCCGCTACACCGCCTTCACCCCCTGCTTCCGCGAGGAGGCCGGTTCCGCCGGTCGCGACACCCGCGGCATCATCCGTCAGCACGAGTTCGACAAGGTCGAGATGGTCAAGTTCGCTAAGCCGGAGGAGTCTGACGAGGAGCTCGAGAGCATGACCGCCGAGGCCGAGTACCTGCTGCAGCAGCTGGGCCTTCCGTATCGCGTGATTAGCCTGTGCACCGGTGACTTGGGCTTCTCTGCCCGTCAGACCTACGACGTCGAGGTCTGGCTGCCGAGCTACAACGCCTACAAGGAGATCAGCTCCTGCTCCAACTGCGGTGACTTCCAGGCTCGCCGCGCCAACATCAAGTATCGCGACCCCGAGAACTTCAAGGGTTCGCGCTACTTGCACACTCTCAACGGTTCCGGCTTGCCGGCCGGCCGCACCATGGCCGCTATTCTGGAGAACTACCAGAACGCCGACGGCACCATCACGATCCCCGAGGTCTTGCGTCCTTACATGGGTGGTCTCGAGAAGATCGAGCCGGTCGCGTAAGTTGGCTGCATAGGGGATATGCAAGGGCGCTCCTTCGGGGGCGCCCTATTTCGTGCGCAGGTCCATACCATGCCGTGCGGACAGCTCAATAGAAAACACACGAACAACTGTTCTGTATACAGCCATCTACCTGCTATGCTTTTGCTAAATAAGAGCGAGAGAAAGGGGACGCGATGGAGCTGTTTGATGATCGGGTGGTTTTGTTTGAGAGCGACGAGGGCGGGGAGTGCCTGCTTGTAACGTGTGAGCCGTCTGGCATGGGCGGCCTGGTGGTTCGGCAGACGAGTGAGGGTCCGTTGACACAATGGTGCTTTGAGGAGTCGCCGCATGTGGTCGAGACCTTTGTGATGCACGAGGGACTTGTGGCGCTGGAACACTTCTATGGAGTTGGGACTTCCAACCAGGTCGCGCGCATGCTGAGCATCTCGTTTGCCGATTATGATTGTGCCCAGCGGGTGAGATCGCTCCTGAGGGAACTTGATGCCAAGTTCGACGTGATCGAAAAGCCAATCGATCGTACGGGGAACGGCGGTATATGCGGAGCAGCATGACAAAACTGCGTTCCACAAAAAAGTTTGAGATTGTGCTTGACTCCAATAAGCTAAAGTGGTTTTATATGTCTTGCGCTGCGGCGTTACCTCAGCTGGATAGAGGGTCTGACTACGAATCAGAACGTCATAGGTTCGAATCCTATACGCCGCACCAATTGAAATTGAAAGCCTCCGGCAACGGGGGCTTTTCTTTTATGCCGTCACCGCATGGATTCGAACCTCGGTCGAGGCGCGAGCGTCAAGAAAACGCGGAGCGTTTTCAGCCCGCGGGCGAGTCCGCCGGCAGGCGGGCGAAGCCGGTGCGGATCCGCGAAGCGGATGCGCGGAATCCTATACGCCGCACCAATTGAAATTGAAAGCCTCCGGCAACGGGGGCTTTT